>JAAYBS010000149.1 GCA_012718855.1 Syntrophomonadaceae bacterium | reverse complement strand
CCATTGCTTTCCGTATTTTGCACCAGGCGATTGCCATTTTCGTCATACTGGCCACTATTAGCCAGGTATTCATTAGTATTCTGGGCAAAGTCGTCTTCATAAACAAAATCATTACCGGTATTATATGGCGGATCTATGTAAATCATCTTCACCTTACCCAGATAGGTTTCCTGTAAAAGCTTGAGTACATCCAGATTGTCGCCCTCTATGTAAAGATTTTCAGTGCTATCAAAATCCACGCTTTCCTCCCGGCAGGGGCGCAGGGTTTTTGCAATGGGGGCATTAGCCAGTAATATGGACTTTTTCTTATCCGGCCAGGTGAATTGGTAGCGTTCCTCCGGGCCTTCCACAACATAGCCGGACAGCTCCTGGCGCAACACGTCGAAGTCAATGGCGTGTTCAACGATGGCTGAACCATCTTCCCTGTAGCCTTTAATAACCTCAGCCAACGCATTGGGGAATAGAGCACCTATCTTTTCGATGTTCTTATCCACCTTATTTACTGAGTGCATTTTCAGCTTATCCATCTTCATTCTCCTTTTTCTTCGGCTAATTTCTCTTTTAAACCGTGCAGCTGGGTATATAGTTCAAATCGTTTTTTGGGTTGTTTTTCGTTGCGGGATAACCGCTCCAATTTTTCAATTTTATTTTGCAGTTTAAGAATGGCATCCTGTTTCTTTAGCTTTTCCGGAACGGAGAGACGGTCATCAACAGGGACAGTTTCTTGCAAAGCGACCTGCTCAATAAAGCCTTCCCAGATGCTGTCAAGATCAAGACCTCTGGTATCCAAATTAATATCTGCCAAAGGCATCCAACCGGTTTTATAAAGCTTGTTGTAGTATAAAGCTAGTTGGCCCTTATTCCCGAATTTCAGCAGGAAAAGCAGCTTATGTGCATTTTGCCGGGCTATGTTTTCTACTATGTGATAGTCCATTTCCTGCTTCTTAAGTTCAATGGAAAGGACCAGAATTTCAGATACCTCTTCGCCTTTGGCAATATTTATCGTATCTGGTGCCAGTTTGTATTCCATGACAATGCGTTTTACATCCGCTACAAATTTATCGCGGATTTCGCTGGAGAGCGTCAGCCGTTTATAAAAAGCTTCTTTCGGCATAATTCGTCCAACCGCGGCTGTGCTTGGAAAAGTCAGCACCCTATCACCACCATAAAGCAGATTAGTTCAAAGTCATCCAGACCTGAAATATTACCGGTTAAATATCTACAGTGGTAAATCCATTTAGAGGCATATAGGTTAACTGCTGGTCAGGGGTTTCAACATTAAGAAAGCCTCCCATACCTTCCTGGGTAGCGTTTGATTTAAAGGTTACCTTCTTACGAATCCAATCTGCACATTCCCGGGCAATCGCTTTTTGTGATAACTCATTCCTTAACTTAACTTCAAATTCGTTACCATACAGGCTTCTTTCCCTATTTAATCGCGGAATATAGAATTCCCGTTTTTCTTTAGGAGATTTTTCGGTTACAAAGGTTGGCGATGTGAATATAAAGTGCAAGGAATCAATTTTACTTAACTGAAGCTTCAATTCCTGATAGGCATAAATCGAAAAACAAGCTGCCGCAATAGAAATACGACTTCCCGGAGTAATTATCTGAACTAAATCATCTCTTACAATTTTAGTCGTATTATTAAAGACTTCCACGATAAGTTTCTCCTCTGGATATTATCATTCCAAAGCTTAATTATCTATAGAATATAAGATCATCTTACCCCAGTATAATCATCCTTGCAGACAATACCGTGTCAGGAACGCATGTTCATTATATTAATATATCAATAGTCGCTTACCTGTTACGATCCTACTGCCGTTTCGATTTACATTATAATTTAACTGTTTTTAAAGTTATACCTGTTCAATTATCAATATAGAATATATTTCTATTTCTTCTACCAAAACCCTGCATGGAGCAGATACTATTGTTTATCAGAGTAAATAATAAAACTTAAGGTAGAGTCAGGTTCTAACCTGCATCTCTACCTTTTTATTACATAATCAGCTATGCGTAAATAACTGTACTAGTTTATCGCTGCATCCACCGGGGTTTAAGGTCAGCGCTAAAATGATTATTATGGCAGCAATGCCAAGCCAATTGTTAATCCAGCGTTGTCTATCCAGGTTTTTATATTTATCATCATATTCTTTTCTTTTGCGGGATCGATAAATATTGCTCGCCCCCTTAATCTTCAGTAAACCACTTCCGCTGTTGTTTCAGCATAAGTAAAATCAGAATTACTACCAGATAAATACTGATAGTCGAAGCGGCTACAATTCCGGAGTCATTTATAACCAGCCCTACCAGAGCCCCGGCAATTATTCCGCCAAATCCCTTGACAATATAAGGCTTTTCCTGGCGTAGCCTCATCATGGCACCTACCGGACGATAAACCAACAATGACATAACCAGTAATATAACAATAAACACCCAGCTCCAGATAGTATAACGAATTAGTTTTAAATTCATAGCCAGTTTACGGGCTATAATAGTTAATCCTTCATTCAAACCTCCGGCAGCAATCTGATTGGCAGCTCTGCCCAGATGAGTTTGAAGTTCGGGGGCACGGATCATATCATAATAAGTAAAGCCCATAGTTGCCAGCAAGGTAATACCAATGATAGCTGCTACTGTTTTCCACCTTAATTTAAAATCTCCCAACAGGAATAGGGTGACCAGAAATGCTATAGGAGCAGTCAACATACCATCTGAATTAGCTCCCAATGAAGGCGAAGCAATCAGATAACACTGCAATATAAATAAAATGGAAATAACTATTAATAACACTCTATTTGAATACCTCTGGTAGGCAATAGCAGCAGCAGCAATAGAGCTGCCCAGCAATATCCCCATAAATTCATTGCCTACTCCATAATATCTGGCTCCAGCCATGGGATCATAACCTAAAACTGAGCTTTGAATGAGATGGGAGCCGGTAAATAAATCAATATTGATGGCAAGTACAGTAATTACTGCCATAATGAAAAAAGCTCTAACTGCATTCCCGCCGGCAATGCGCATTATTAGCCAGGTTAAAGCAATGACTAGAATTATGGCCAGGATTATATACTGCCAATCAGCGGACAACCTGAAATAACCCAGACAAAGATAAACTAATGGAACGGTTACCAGACTAACCATAGCCGGTTCCAAGGTCCTCCTCCATTCCGCCAGCCAGAATATAGCAGCTAAAGCTAATAAAATTATAATAATCTGAAAAACCACATAGCCTTTTACTAACGGTACCCGCAATCTATTAACCGTACTGGTGCTATCTGACAACTCCTGCGCCTGATGCAGAAGTTCTGTGTTAACTTCCGCCTGGGAAACTATTGGGCGGCCAATCATAGTACCGGTATCATCCTTAAGACCATAAAAAGCTAATACACTGGTCGCAATATCAGTATTAGCCACAACATAATCACGTCTGGTAGATCCTGAAGTCAGATACCCGTTATCAACTCCTTTGCCATATAAAAGCAAGGGAGTAAAGGTGTTTTTGGCAGCTGTATCCAATTTAGAGGGTGAAGGGGATACAATCATCAACAAGTCTGCTTGCGGATTTATGATTTCGTAGATATTATTTATAAACCCGTCGATATAAGCCAGACGGGTAATTTTCTCCTTATTCATGATATGATCAAAAGCAGTATCAGCTACTTCCAATCTGGCCAGATCAGAAAGTTCCACAATCATAACATCGGCTGCCTGATAATTTAAATCTACCTGTTCAATTAAATAATCATAATTGGTTTCCCGACTCAAATAACTGGCATCCGTATTAATAATCGTATTCGGGCCAACATCCCCCAGTGGTATCTTACCTTCTGCGTCCATACCTATTATTACGGAAGCCCGTGAGTATTCAGAATCAGTATCACCATTGCCCAGAACACAAACCGCTAAACTATTGTTCCCCAACACTTCGCCCATTGCACCGGGTAAGGTTGTAACATGTTCCTTCATAATGCCAGCCGATATTTCCGGTAAATTTACTAATAAAACAGCGGAATTTCCAGGATTTATTCCCGTTAAGTTATGATATAATGATCCGGCTACCTGTCCCCGATCAGGCACGATTTCATCCTGATTAAATCCCATTACGCCATTATTAAAAACCCGTCCAATATTTCCTGCTCCTATTGACAGACTGGTATCCATCGTATTACGTCCGCGCAAAGTTCTATTACTTATTAACCCGACTGCTCCCTCTCTGGTCAATCGATACATGGTTGGCGTATGATCTGCAGTAATATCATATATTGACATCTTGTCTACCACAATCATATATACTTTGCCATTATCAGAAGGGTTATCAGCTGCTATTGTAACAGGAGTTATAAACAACAAAATCCCCAGCAATATTAATCCTGCCAGGATTATATTTTTTATTGGAAATTTGCTTTTTTCCTGATGGTAATTATTTATTTTATCCAGCATTAATGTTCCTCCCGGCTGTAAATCTTGTATTGAATAACTGCACCAGTCTGCTTAAAAGTATACATGGATAGAACAATGGTGTAAATCTGGAGACGGTCGTGGGTTGAATAAATGTTGTACAAAGGTTAGTAAACAGGTAAAATGTTAAATCAAACAGGCTTAGTTAGGAGTGAAACTTTTGCGAGATATTAAACCCTATAAACTGACTCTTATTAAACAGGAAAAACATTTACTGCTGCCACGGATTACTTCCATCGTCTTAACTCAGAACCTGTACGATATATTGTTTCAATATGTTATAACTGCGGAAAAAGAAGAAAAGCTGGAAATATTCATCAAGCAGATGGAAACCCATATAAAAAGTAAATCAAGGGCTCCTTTTTCAGCTCCATTGGAAAAGTTGGCCTTTTTGGATGACGGGTTGGAAGAATTGCGTTTGCTGAATTGGATGGAAGTCCCGGTTTGCTTATATTCTGTGGAGTTTATGAATACTGAGGATAATGGTGACGAAGAATGGGAGAATCTGATTGATTTCCTGGAAGAACAAATGGTATTAAAAGCCCTGCCGGAATCAAAAAGCATCTATGTCTATCCGATGAATTTAACTTCATATTAATTGTCCCTGCAGGTTGTATTGAGGCTATTTATGGTGAGTCAGATTTAAAAAATTTGTTTTGCTATTCAATTTTTTTGAACCTGACTTTTTACTGACTTTTTGCTGAAGGATTATTATTTTTTTAATTTAGATGGTGAGTTAAAGTTATTTGAACTTGTTTTGCTATCCAGTTTCTTGAACCTGATTTTAATATCTGCGTCTATTCTTTTTGCTTTTCTAATATGCCAGCAGGGCTTCGCGCATAATCTTGGCTCCCAGTAAAGCAGTATTGTCTCCAAAATCATACGGTGGTGAAATCTCCACCATATCAAAACCTACAATATTAAACTGTTTCAGGTTAAGTAACAGCTCCAGCAATTGCCGCGAAGAAAAACCTCCGGCTTCCGGGGTACCGGTTCCGGGTGCAAAGGCCGGATCCAATACATCAATATCCAGAGATATATAAACGGGATAATCCTTTAATAATTCCCTGAACTCTTCAATGTCTGGCAGTCGGTTAAAATAAAAGCAGGTATGCTCAGTTGCAAAGCACATTTCCTCTTCGGTACCGGAACGAATACCCATCTGTAACAGCCTCCGGTCACCAATCATCTCCACTACCCGTCTCATAACCGTAGCATGAGAAAGTTTCTCTCCCAGATAGTCCTCCCGCAAGTCTGCATGGGCATCCAGGTGTATTACCCGAAGTTCAGGATAAATTTTATGATATGCCTTAATAATGGGCCAGGAGACCAGATGTTCTCCCCCCATGCAAAAAAGCTTTTTGCCCTCCTGTAACAAGGCCAGGGCAACTGTTTCCATACGGCGTAAGCTTTCTTCTACATTGCCAAAAGGAATCCTTATATCTCCGGCATCATAAAAGTTTAGCTCCTCTAAACTTTTTCGCTGATAAAAGCTATACTCCTCAATGCCTTCGGAAACTTCACGTACCCGTGCAGGACCCATACGTGTTCCCGGTCGAAAGCTGGTGGTTGAGTCCATAGGCAGACCCAGTATAACCTTGCTGCATTCTTTTAAATTATCCCGGGAAGCCATAAAGCGGGTCTTGGGTTCCAGATAATTTGCAAGCCTGACATCCATAAATTATTTACCTTCTTCGATAATATCGGCAACAAAGTTGGGCAATTTAAATGCTGCCTGATGAACTTCCTCATTATAATATTTACAAGTATTTAACCCTCTGGTCGTAATCTTCTCCGGGTCATACCGTTTGGATCCTACCGTAAAACTCCACAATCCACTGGGATAAGTCGGGACATTGGCTAAATATAGTTTAGTAATGGGGAAAGTCTGTTGTACTCCATTAAAAGCCATTTGAATAACATTTTGATTAAAAAACGGGCTCTCACTTTGTACTACCAGCATTCCATCATCTTTTAAAGCGGCGAAGGCACTTTTATAAAACGATGCGGAAAATAACTCTACTGCCGGGCCAACTGGTTCAGTAGAATCTACCAAAATAATATCAAACTCAGCAGTATGGTTCTTAACAAACTCAATGCCATCCTCAACAATCACCTCAGCTTTGGGGTGATCAAAAGCACAGTTTAATGCCGGAAAAAAATCACGGGAGGCTGTAATAACCCGATCATCAATTTCTACCAGAGTGCCTTTTTTAACTGCCGGATGATTTACTACTTCTCTTAAGGCCCCTCCATCCCCTCCGCCAATAATTAAAACCTTTTCGGGGTTAGGGTGTGAGTTCAAGGCAACCTGCGTAATCATCTCATGGTAGACGAACTCATCTTTATCGGTAGTCATAACCATTCCATCCAGCAACAGCATTTTACCAAATTGCATGGTATCAACTACTGCCAGGTGCTGAAATCTGGTTTGTTCATTTCTTAAGGTTTCGGTTATTTTACAGGAAAAACCCAGCGACGGGGTTTGATATTCCGTAACCCATAATTCCAAATGAAATCCCCCTTTTTAATACCAGAGTGGAACTGCTGCAAAAGCGCAACCAATCTTTTCAACTACATGTTCAACTGCTGCCAGTTTTATCTCACATAATTCCAGTTCCCGTATGCGAAAAGCTTCTTTAACCATAGCGGTAACTTCGGCTTCAGCCTTCTCTTTACTGCAACGGCCGGAAAACTCCATAATTACTCCAAAACCCTCAGCTTGAATACCTACTGCGACTGCAGCGGAAATTAATTCACCTGGTTCACTGCTGGTAATGGACCCATAGGCAATCGGCAGTAAGGAACCCGGAGGGATTACTAATCCAGGTTCATATTCACAACCTGGAGGTAAAATACTGCTAACCCGTAGCAGGTTGGTATTTCCTACCCTGGCTGCCAGTAAAGCACCATCAAAAGCTGTCAACCGAGTTTCTCCTTCTGCTGCTGCAGCAGTTACAAAATATTTCTTAGGTAACGGTAACAAAGGACTACACCTCCAAGTATAATTATTAGGACAACAGATACATTATATACGAACAAAAAGCAAAAGCAACTACAAACTTTATCAAGTTTAATATCAAAAAAAGCTTAGATTTTTCTAAGCTTTTTCCAGATCTTGAGTCTTTTTTATATGTTCGAGAAAGTTATTGACCGTTTTTCGTCGCGACTTTTGCCGGGGATAAAGTATATAGAAAAAGCGTTTTGCATCCTGTTCAACTAAATTAACACTTCTAATCCTTCTGGCCGAGTCCATTTTCATAATTGCCCAACGAGAGATAATACTGACCCCCATGCCTGATTCTACTGCTGCCAGCACTGCTTCCGTACTGCCTGCCTCCAGATAAAGATTTAGTTCATCCCTTTTTATATTGTGATTCATCAAAAATTCTTCTACCGCTTTACGCGTGCCCGAACCTTTTTCCCTTATAATCCATCTTTCGTTTTTAAGGTCATGAATGCTCATGCTCTCCCGGTCAGCCAGACGATGATCTGAAGGTAATATAACTACCAGTTCATCTTCCAGCCAGGGGAAACCATCTACCTTGCGATTATTAGTCCATCCCCCTACAATACCAACATCCAATTCTCTTTCTGCTACCCGATTAAATATTTTATCCGTATCCGCAATATCAATACTAATATTTACATTCGGATATTTATCCTTAAACTGCTTTAGCAACTGGGGAAGAATATATTGACCAGGAATGGTACTGGCACCCAGGAACAAAGTACCCTTTCTACTCTCCGATACTTCCTCCATAGCCTTTTCAGTTTTTTCAACTGCTTTAATTATTTCCCGTGCTCCCTGATATAAAGTTTCCCCGGCCTCGGTCGTCTTTAACCTGCGTCCCGAACGTTCCAGCAACAGGACTCCATAAATATCCTCCAAAGATTGTATTTGTTTGGTAACTGCAGGTTGTGATAACCCAAATTCATCTGCTGTACGCGATAGATTCTGAGTTTCTACCACCTTTACAAAAGTCTTAAACAAGTTTAAATTCAAAATTTTCTCACCTGCCATCAAGTTTTAACGCAAAAAACCATCGATAATAGTATCTACTGCCTGTTGTTCAGTTAGTCCCAATGACATTAGTTTAATCAACTGTTCGCCGGCTATTTTTCCTATAGCTGCTTCATGAGTCAGAACGGCGCGGGCATCTTCGGCAACTAATTGTGGTGTAGCCTTAATTACCGCATTACCCATAATAATGGAGTCACATTCAACATGACCTAAACACTCAGTTTTTCCAATCAGTCCAGCTTTAAAAACCTGAGAAGATTTATCCTTGGCTACTGAACGGGATAAAATCTGAGCAGATCCATCCTGTCCTTCAATATAAGCATCTATTTCTGATACAGCCGATTGTTCACCGTGAGTAAGCAGTCGTTCAATAACTTTAAGATTAGCTTTATCTGCCACATGGGCTACTGTTGAACGAAAGGTATCGTCGACCCCTTCAATTTGTATCATTTCCAATTCGGCATAAGCGCCACTTTCAACTCTTATAACCGTAGTTGGATTTAACAATCTTTTTCCCCGGCCCTTCCCCTCACCGTAATGTTTTTCTACATAACGCATGCGGGCACCTTTTTTTACAATAATCTCATGGATGCCATCGTGACCCGAGTCACTGTGACTATCATTATGAATGCCACATCCGGCAATAATCGTAACATCAGCATCTTCGCCAACTATAAAGGTATTATATACCTTGTCATGAAAACCAGCTTTGGTTACCAGTACCGGAACATGAACAGTTTCATTTTTGGTACCCGGCTTGACTTCAACATTCAAACCAGGTTTATCTTCTTTAGGATATACTTTTATATTCGGAGAAGATACCCGTATTACCGCCTCTCCATCGCGACGAATATTTATTGCTCCCGCCGGTATCATGTCCAGATCTGTAATAGCATGTAACAATTTCATATCCTGGTCATTAAAATTCATATCCAAATTCCCCCCGGCATTCAAGTCTTTTTTTACATTCAATTTCTTCTTTAATTAAAGGCCAAATTTCCGTTGGTGTTCCACTGGCCTTTACAGCTCCATCTTCAATTACGATTATTTCATCACATAAAGGTAATGCCCTTTCATTATGAGTTATAATTATTGCCGTAGAATCCTGATTTTGTTTATACTTGTTAACAATAATCCCCATTAACCTTTGAATAGTCCATAAATCTACGCCAGCTTCGGGTTCATCAAATATACTTATTTTTGCCTCCCGGGCTAACACCTGGGCAATTTCAATCCGTTTAATCTCACCACCGCTTAGTCCCGGGCCCATATCCCGATCCAGATAATCTTCGGGACAAAGACCTACATCCCTTAAATGACGGCGCAAGCCTATCGAATCCATATTTGGCTGAGCAGTCTTTAGAATGTCAGTTATTCTTAAACCTTTAAAACGAGGTGGTTGTTGAAACGCATAGGCTATTCCTCTTTGAGCGCGCTCAGTAACATTTAGCTGACTGATTTCTTCATCATTAAAATAAATATTTCCTTTAGTGTGCTTGTAAATCCCCATAATAACCTTGGCTATCGAAGATTTACCCCCACCGTTTGGTCCCGTGACAGCGTATAGTTTACCAGGTTCAAACTTAATGTTTATATTATTTAAAATGTCCTTATTCTCGCCACTTTCATGGTTCATAGCCAGACTAACATTCTCCAGTCTTAACACGGCATTAACCTCCCAAATCTATTATGTATTTAATTTTAGCATTACTTGTAGTTATAAGTCTAATTACTTTTACTGCACATATTTACCGAGTAACAACTAAATTATTGTATCATTTTCCACAAATAAATACTCAACTATTTTTAGGGCTTGCTATGAAACTAATGCAAGATAAAATAACACCGGAAAGAAAAATAACCATCCTCCCTGAATACCCTTTAACTATCCAGCCTGACTGAAACCGTATCCGCCAGATGTCGACCAACTGCTATTCGGCTATTACCCAGGTTTACAACTATTGGACCCTTAAATGGATGACATGCTACCATTTCAAACTCTACCCCCGGGGTAATGCCAATATCGTATAATTTTTTTTTGGCCTGGTGACCGGGCGCTACATTTAGTACCTGCCCTTTTTGACCTGGTTTTACCTGAGTAAGCTTCATATTATTCCCTCCCTACATCGGTAATATCAAATTAAGGCTGAAGCCAATAAAGAAAGAAACCGTCAATCCCATTGCCAATATTTTAATCAAGCTCCTGAATCCCAATTCCCTTATTGTCATGACCATAACCGGTAAACAAGGCAATGATACGGCAACCATTACTATAGCGATAGTAGCTTCCCGGGGCGACAAAGGAAGATTTAATAAAACCAGCGGTGCCAGGTAACGTTGAAAAATAGTCAACAGAACTGCTACAAAGGCTTCCGATGGTATGCCAAACAGTGCCCGGGTAAAATTGTCCATGCCGGCAAAAATTTGCAGAACTCCCGATTCAATGATGGCTCTTATAACAATGCTCATAACCAGTAATAAAGGCAGTATTTCAGTAAAGAATCCGGAAAATCTTATTTTAATCTTTGACCAGGCATTATTCCATAAAGGAATTCTTAATGGAGGTAATTCATAAATAAAATCATCCTGACGGGGTAAAGACCGGCTTAGAATAAAAGCTAATACTATAAATGTCACCAGCATAGCAGAAGCAATCACTGCCAATGAAGCCCCCAGGCTGGAAATAACTGATGCCAATATTCCTAAGGTGGCTGCACATGGTACCACGATACTTAATAAAGTAACCACAATAAATCTCTGAGCCTCATTGGGTAAAATGCGGGTTGCAACTACCGCCGGTGTACGACAACCCAATCCCAGGGTTAATGGGATAACCGCCTGACCTGACAATCCAAACAAGCGTCCAACTCTTTCCAGAGCTACGGAATAACGCGGCAGCAAACCGGTATCCTCCAACAGTGACATCATAACGCTAACCATCAGCATAGCCGGTAAAACAATCGTAAACGGAATAATTAAGCCCTCCGGTATAGCTACTGACAATATATTACTTATCATCCCTGCGGGAAGGAATTGTCTAATAAAATCATTAATAATTATACTTACCGGTTCAAGCAGGCTGGTAATTGGACCTTCACTTATCGAAATAAACTCTATTAAAAGTTTAAATCCCAGGTAGGCTAGTAATAAAAGGATTATAGTTCCCCAAATGGGATGATCAACCAGATTCTGCAAACGCTCCAACCATATTCGCTGTACATGAGCCATTCGACTGGTAACAGTAGCAGCAATATCCCGGGCCCAGTTTACTCGCTCCAAATCAGGATCATGGTGACACACAGCCTGTGAACAGCCGGTACAGGAGGCACAACGATCCAGTCGGGCAGTTCTTTTAGGTGGCCTGGACTGATTTTTTTCTAATACTTCCATTAAATTAAGCATACCCTCACCAGTTATTGCCGAATAAAATATAACTGGAACTCCTATCATCCTTTCCAACATGGGTCCATCAATAACCAGTCCCATCTCTCGGGCTCTATCAATCTGATTAACAACAACGACGACAGGTAATCCCATTTCAATTAACTCCAGGGTGAGAAATAAATTTCTTTCCAGATTGGTTGCATCAACTATATTTACTATAAGCCCGACATCTTCTCTTTCCAGCAATTCTATTACTGCCTGGGGTTCCTTTCCTGGTGATAATATTGAATAAATACCGGGGGTATCATATATTAATATATCTTTAGTACCGATTTTTATTGGTACTGAACTAATTTCCACCGAAGTACCCGGATAGTTAGAAACAAACTCCCTGCTGCCGGTAAGACTATTTAATACCAGGCTCTTACCTACATTAGGATTGCCTATTATTACAATACTCATTTTTTATTTATCCTCCATTGATATTAATTATCATTATCATGGATCAAGCAAAACGATATTTTTTTATGTTAATTTTTAGGGTTACACTGCGGGCAATAACCGTAAAACTTTAATTCATGATCCAAAATTTTATAACCTTGTTTTTCCAAATGAATCTCCAGATTATGAAGCAGATCCTCCTCTACCTCAGAAATATGGCCACATTGCAAACATATTATATGATGATGCTGATGACTTTCTCCCAGGCTAAGTTCATAACGGTATTTTCCGCCTTCAAAAATCGTCTTGTACAATACATCAATAGAGGCTAACTTCTCCAGGGTCCTGTAAACAGTAGCGATTCCAATATTTGATGACTTGCCTCGGGCTTCAATATACACTTCATCAGCACTTAAATGTTTACCCCGATTATCAATCATTACCTGCAGGATTACTTCTCGCTGCGGAGTAAGACGGTATTCATTTTCATCAAGTTTTTTACTGATTGTTTTCCAAACCATTACCACCATCTCCTGATTTTGATAATCATTATCAATTACATTATAAAGCCTAAAAGCAAAATAAAGCAACTAAAAAATGAAACCACATATAATAAGTAATTCTTAATATTTTCAGGGTAATTATATTATGAGTTATACTTATCCGGGGGCAGAACGGCTTGCAATTCGGTTCTAATTGTTTCAACATGGTTCTTATTATAAACAGCTTTGATTCGCTGCATAATTTTTTCTCCCTGTTCCATAGACATGCCAGGAAGCATTAAAATATATTGATTAATACTCCAGCGAGCTATTACATCGCTCTTGCGTAAACATTTTATTAAATAATTTTCTAAATTTGCCATGCACCGTTCAAGTGATGGAGGTTCCATTGAACTCATATCAACATCCATTGTTATTAAAGCAAGAAAAACTGCAATACCTAGCCTTTCCCCCCGCCGTCTTTCCAACTTATAAATCTCTTTAAAAATTCCCGAAGTACAAATAAACGCTCCCATTTCATCATAATTTTCAATAAGTTGATTTTGTATCCCGCTCAAATCCAAAATATAATCCTTTTTATCATATGATTGCATTATGTTCTGGATTGCAGTTGAAGGCTTAATACCCAAATCCTGATAAAATTTCTTGCTAATATATGTATAATGATTTTGTGCCTGTTGAGTTCTCCCTTCCCGTAAAAGCGCTTCCAGATAATGCAGATTTATTTCTTCCTCATATGGGTGGGTAATTAATAGTTTTTCACCAATATTTATGATAGCAGCATAATCGTTCCTTTTATTAAGCAATTCTATTAAATCAAGACCTGCCTGCAAACACAATGAATAATACCGGTTCCTGATTGGTATGCTCCATTGGCTATAAAAGCTTTCCGGCAAAAATTCCCCTTTATAAAGCTGTATAGCGTCAAACAGCATTTTCTCCGCTTCATACGGATAAGTATCTTTTAATAACATAGCCTGTTGAATCAGTTTTTCAAATTCTTCAATATCAAGTCGGTATTTATTATCCGGATTCCAGTAATATGTACCCTGATAATACTGAATATAATCCTTGGAAGAAGAAGAGGATAATATTTTTCTTAAACGAAAAATCAGAGCACGCATAGCCCCTCTTGGATCAGTATATTCCTGATCAGGCCATAAATCTTCTAATGCTAATTCCGGTACTATCCCTCTGTGACGATTGGCCAGCAGATATTTGAATAATTCCCAAACCCGTGACGAACGGCTGGTATCATGGGATAGTAGTTCATCGCCCCGTTTTACCTGAAACTTTCCTAGAGTGATTATTTCCAAATATTCATTATCCCGTGGTTTTTCATTATTCATTAAAAACTGTCCACCTGTAAAATCAATCTAAGTATTATGTCCCATTATTTTCAGTATAAAAGTATTAGTTTGGGCAGATAGATTATATCATTAAATACCACATAATGGTATGATTATTTCTTTTTCTCTCCTATTTTGATAAATAATATTTTCGCAGTGATATTATGCATAAGATATAAAAAAAAGCAGATATAGTTAAATATCTGCTTTTTTATAGACTATTTACAATTATTTGCGATAATCTTTAATGTCTGCTTCCTGCTTCAATTTTTCCAAATATCCGGTAAAGGCTTGTTGTTTTTTGGAGGCCAGCAAATTAGATTCAACTTCTGCCCTGGCCTGTTCCAACGATAAATAACCTGCCTCTGCCCTGTTTCCAGCTTTTATAATATGATAGCCAAATTGGCTTTT
>JAAYBS010000148.1 GCA_012718855.1 Syntrophomonadaceae bacterium | reverse complement strand
TGTTTGTTACCATCACCAGCGTATTCATCGTAGCCATGTCCACGGTGGTATTCCCCCGTCTGTCAAAATACTGTCTGGATGAGGATTTTGACAGTATTCGTGCGCTGCTGGCTACTATTTTCAAGATTTTATTATTTATTTTAGTTCCTTATCTGATCCTGGTAGTTGTCTATAATCAGGAAATCATCTCCCTGGTATATGAACGGGGTGCTTTTACCAGTGAATCTACGCGCATGACCTCCCAGGCATTTCTGTTTTACAGTTTTGCGGTAATTGGCTATGCCTGTCAGGAAATTTTCAACCGGGTATTTTATGCGTTAAAGAAATTCCGTCTGCCCATGATAGTAAGTCTCATCTGCCTGGCGGTAAACATAGCTGGCAACCAGTTGTTGGTTGGCTATGGCATTGCTGGAGTCAGTATATCCACCGCTGCCGCTCTGCTGCTGTATGCAATTATAATGTTTGTGCTGATACATAGGAATATCGGTGGATTTGCCTATCGGGAAGTGCTGGTTTACGGAGTGAAATTATTAATACCGGTTGCCGGTATGCTGGGGGTCATTATTGGCTTTAAATATCTGGGCGCTGCCGGACTGATAATGGCATTCTTATTACCCCTTATGTTAAGCGGGCTGGTTTATCTGGCCCTGGCCTATATATGTCAACTAATACAGGTTTTCACCAAAAAGGAGGTCGCATAAATGAAGCTGAACAGCCGCGGGGTTCTATGGATATTATTACTGGTAACATTGGTCGCTTTACTGGGGGGATTTGGTCTGCGCTGGAACAATGAAGCCCACAATAAAACCGTTATTACTACTATTGATTATCGTGAATTTGTAAAGTCAGCCAACTTTGCCAGTCAGGATATAGATACGGTGCTGGATAATTTACAGCAAGCCGGAGTTAAATGCGTGGCAGTTAAAGAAACTACCGTCCGCGACCTGGATGAGCGCGGTGATATAGGCCTGTACTCCGTAGCGGAATTTCGCGCCCTGATGCAGGATTACGGTCAGGATTTGTGGCCGGAGATCGAAGCACAGTTAAAAAACGAGAAGATTAATCCCTCCAACCGCATAATCGTTTCCTTTAAACCGGAAACCACTGAATTTTTAACCGAGCGTCTTACCAAAAGATTTACCGAAGAAGAACTGCTGATGTTTAGCGCCGGAAATCAGGATTATTTTCTGGTTCGTTCCGAACTTATTCCTCAACCGCGTCCCGCCAATAGTATGGAAAGCCCTTCGCCGGTATTTGATGCCCGTCTGGGCTTTGATGAAAACCTCCTGGATGACCTGTGGGCCCGGGGCTGGCAGATTGTATTAATGCCGGGACAAAATCGCGGTTCCAACCTGGCTTATCTGCAGGAATACCGGGATTTGGTGAAAAAATATGCAGTAAATACCATAATAATTGATGGTGGACAGGTACCTGGTTATCCGGAGCATCTGGATGTAATGCAAAAATTAATTGCCGATGAAAACCTGACTCTGGGTATTATTGAAACCTCGGTTCAGCTTGGTTATATGGAACAAAAAGGGCTGGACGAAATCATGGAAGCGGACGGTTATCCTATCAACCGAGTTTACTCCACCCGCAACGATGAATTTTTACAGGATGTCAACGACCGCTACTATCGTTGGATTCGGGCAGTGGTAGACCGCGGTATCCGTATCATGTATGTAACTCCCTTTAATGATAATAAACTTACCTTCAGCGAAAACCTGGAACAGACCACGGCCAAACTGGATCTGTTTCATCAGACCATTACCGACAAAGGCTATGTTACTGACCGGCAGCTGCCCCCACTGAATAGTGCAGTGCCCGGGAAACTGCATTACTTTATGGTATCACTGAGTCTATTGTTGGTTACATTGCTTTATTTGAGCTATCTGGCACGAGTAGATAAAAAACTCCTTATTGCTTTAGCCGTTGTGGGTATTGCATTACTGGCAGCAGCCAATTTGCTATTGGGTATGGACCTGGCTAAACTTTATGCTCTGGGAGCGGCCATAATATATCCGTCCTTATCCATATTGCTGTTTATGATTTATCTGCGCGACTATCGTCATCATTCTTTCCTGAGGATGTTGTTCACCTCGTTGCTATTATTGGTGGGGGTCAATATGCTGGGGGGCTATACCATTGTCAGCAGCCTGACCGATATTCGCTATATTATGAATGTAGAATATTTCCGGGGAGTAAAAATTGCCTTCCTGCTGCCACTGCTGTTACTGGGTATAAACTATCTGGCCTGCTTCACGCGTGAAGAAGGTGTGGTACCATATCTGTCCGGCATCCTGCGCAAGAGTCCCAGTTACATGGCACTGGCACTTATGCTGATTGCAGTTGTGGCTCTCTACCTGTATATAGGACGCAGCGGGCATACTGCCGGGGTAGGAGTCTCATCACTGGAACTGCGTCTGCGGGAAATCCTGGAAACCCTTTTCCTGGCTCGTCCGCGTTTCAAAGAAATACTGATTGGTTATCCGGCCTTGATGGCTTTAATCTACCTGTATCGTCGTTACCCCTGGCGGGAACTGGTATTGATCCTGGGGTTGGGAGTTATGATGGGCAGCATCTCCATGGTTAACAGTTTTTCACATGTTTTTACGGCTATTACCGTTTCCACCAGCCGTACTCTGAGTGGATTAATCGTTGGGGTGGCCATTGGCATTATAACCTTAATAGGGATTTACCTGTTGGAAAAAATCTATTATCGCTGGATAGTACCTTATCTGGGCGACATTAATGGGGGAAAAACCACAGGATAATGCAACATCTTTAACAAAGCATCCTTTACTTGCCATATAGACAAGGAAATAAGCTGGTGCTAGAATGAGGCTAGCATTGGTTGGGGGAGGCGAAATTCTTTATGCCCGCATATATTTATGCTCTGGCTGTATTGTCGGCCTTTGTCGTAGCCTGGCTATTAACGCCTCAGGTAATAAAATTGGCTTTTAAGCTGGGAGCAGTTGATCAGCCGGATAGCAGAAAAGTGCATAGCAGAACCATGCCCCGCATGGGCGGATTAGGTATATTTATAGCCTTCTTGCTGCCTATGCTGGCAGTATTTCAATTAGATACTCCTTATCTGGGAATCATTATTGGTGCCCTGATAATATTTATTACCGGTATGCTGGATGACCTGTATGACTTATCTCCCTGGCTCAAACTGCTGGGACAGGCCCTGGCAGCTGCGGTAGCGATATACTTTGGCCTGGTAATTCATTTTGTTACCAATCCCTTTGATGGTGCACTCAGTCTGGGTTACTTCAGCTTGCCGCTAACCTTTCTGTGGATTGTAGGGGTTACCAATGCGGTAAACTTAATTGACGGACTGGATGGACTGGCAGCCGGCGTGTCCGGAATTGCTGCCCTAACCATGGGAATTATTGCGCTGGTTCAAGGACAACCGGTAGTTGCGCTGGCAGCCTTTATATTGGTGGCAGCCATATTGGGATTTCTCCCCTATAACATGTATCCGGCCCGAACTTTTATGGGTGACTGCGGTTCCAACTTCCTGGGTTTTGTACTAGCCTGTCTGGCCATAATGGGTACGGCCAAAAGTGCTGCGGTTATATCTCTGTTCGTACCTATTGTTATACTGGGCATACCCATATTTGATACCTTTTTTGCCATTATCCGGCGTATAAATAAAAAGGCTCCTATCTTTATGCCCGACAAAGACCATCTGCATCATCGATTAATGGCCCTGGGCATGAGCCATCGCCGTACTGTATGGATTATATACGGGATTAGTGGTTTCTTTGGGGCTACGGCCGTATTCCTGACCTTTATAACCGGATTTAAAGCTACCCTGGTACTGGGCCTGATTCTGCTGCTGGTAATACTGGGCGGTAATCGAATCGGCATCTTCAGCGGTGTCAGTACTGAACAACCCGCGGAAGAAACCCCGCCCCTGCAACCAGCCCCGAGCAATTTAAAAGGGTAACCAGGGATTATTTAATAGACGCAGATAACGCAGACCCTTCGGGCACAGATTAATGTAGCAGGTACAGTCAGGTTCTAAATACTCTACCCTGGTAACCATGAATTATATAACTTTATACATAATAATTAAAAAAACCAGCGGAAATCCGCGCTATCCGCGTCTATTATTTTATAGGGTAAGTGTAAGAAAACATTAATCCATGCCGTATAGCTAAGAGAAAAAATATCAGGTGGTAAAACTATGTTTAAAATTAGTTCATTTATAAAATTAATGATTGCCTGCGGGCTGATATTTGGCCTGTTCTTTGCCGTGGGTGCCGGAATTACCGGTATGGTTCAGCGAGCTGGCAACGATGATAACCAGGATGGAGAAAAAAATGCCCAGCTGGAGCGTCAGGATGGCGAACGTACCAATATTCTATTGTTAGGAGTAGACGCACGTCCAGGCGAAGATGAATCCCGTTCTGACACTATGCTGCTGGTCTCTATTGACCCTAAAATGAATCGGGCGGCAGTCATTTCCATACCCCGTGATACCAAAGTACCCATTAAGGGTGCCGGGGATAAAATTTGTCATGCCAATATGGTTGGTGGTCCTCAATATGCGGTCAAAGTTACCGAAGGTCTGCTGGACACCAACATCGACTACTATATAAAAATCGATTTCAAAGGCTTTGAGAAAATCGTTGACACCCTGGGGGGAGTTACAGTTGATGTTCCTCCGGGTATGAAAAAACTGTCTGAAGGTATAAATGTTCCGGCCGGTAAACAGCAGCGTCTAAACGGACATGATGCCTTGGGATTTGTACGTTTTCGTGACTATGCCATGGGAGATATTGAGCGTACCCATCAGCAGCAGGTATTTATGAAAGCTCTGGCAACAGAAGTTCTGAAGCCCAAGACTATTACCAAGCTGCCCAAAATAATAACCCAGGTTAATCAATATGTTGACACCAATATGGGTATTACGGACATGCTCAGAATGGCCAGCTGGGCACCCGGATTTACAACTGACTCCCTAGTGGCCCAGACCTTGCCGGGCGGTTTTTATGATGAATATGATGAAAACGGCAATATCAGCCAGAGTTATTGGCTGGCGAGTGAAAAGCAGATCTCCGGTTTGATAGATAAAATGTTAGATGGTGAAGTGGTTGCGGTAGTGCAATTAACACCTCAACCGGCCCGACCGGCAATAAAAGATTCAGAAGATGAAGACGAAGCGGAGAATGATACCACTGGTCAGGATGGCTATATTAATGATGCGGGCAGTAAAAAAACAGATAAGAAAAGTACCTCCAAAAACGCTGACAGCAAAAAAACAAACGAAAAAAGTGATGTTACGAATAAAGATAATCAAAATAATGACGGGACTGGCAATACAACCGGTGAGGACAGTGATACAATAATTGACCAGCCTAAACCTTCAAAACCAAATGTAACCCCTACTGCGCCTCCCAGCAACGGCCCGGAAGGATATATTTAGTGAAGCGTTAGGAGTGAGTCACCCCCCGGAGGAATTGTTATTGACTGAGAGCAGACAATATCATGATATGTATATAATGCGTGTAATTGCCACCCTGGCAGTTATCGCTATTCATACCACTGCACAGGACATGACCCTTTCCACTCTGGGTTACTATGGCAATCAACTGGCCCGCTTTGCAGTTCCTATGTTCCTTATCCTCTCCGGTTTTTTGCTCTTTCAGAGTGACCTGGACTCCCGTTTTCTGCCCCGCAGTCAATTTTACCGCAAAAGATTTGATAAGATTCTTTTGCCATACATAATCTGGACCATCTTTTACAGCCTGCTGCTGCATTATTACTTCAACGGTATGCAAAATCTGCATATGGTGCTGCCTGATTTAATTCGTCACCTGCTGCTGGGCAACGGTTTTACACATCTGTATTTTGTGGTAATCATTATTCAATTATATTTGCTCTATCCATTTGTTCGCCGGAGTTTTCAGGCCCGACCCGGTTTGATTCTATTCACTTCGTTTGTATTATCGCTACTATGTCAGACTTTATTATACCTGCATGCGATTGGAACTATCCATCTGCAGCCTTATTACGGACAAATATACTTAATCGCCTTCCCGGTATGGATGTTCTACTTCGTCCTGGGCATGTATCTGGCCCTAAAGGATCGAATTCTGGAAATGTCAGGACGCCTGTCATGGAAAGTCTGGTTGTTCATCTGGATTGCCAGTCTGGCCCTGCTGTTGTGGGACAGTCAGAGTACGGCCAGCTTTGCTCTAACTATCAAACCGACCGTTATGGTATATGCGGTAAGCAGTTTCTTTCTGCTGCGCGCCTGCCTCAACCATTTTAAAGCACAAAGCGGAACGCTTATTAGGTGGTTTTCCGAGCAATCATTCCTTATCTATCTCCTGCATCCGCTAATGGCTAACTTCCTGGTCTTTATCGCATTACGGGTTATGGTGCAGCCTGACTTATGGTCCAGCAGTCTGGGCACGCTGGCAAAATTTCTGCTTACGCTAATTATGACCCTGCTGGCCACCTATGCCATTAGCCGCACCCCACTGGCCAAACCCCTGGGCGGCGTCAGACGCCCCTAACCGGGGGTAACCATGGGGACGGTTCTCCTGGTTTAAGCTTGAAGTTAATGCTGGTTTGTAATATTATAATAGAACACTGCATAAATAAGGTATTATACTTATACGTGGATTTGGCAATAATATCTGTGAGTATCAAAACCTGATATTATTTTTGCTAAAGCGAGGAGAATTATTATGGTAGAAATCACCTTGGAAGATATGGTGAAAGTTGTTCAGCAACCGGAACATTCCAAACAAAAGTTAATAGCTTATCAAGAGAAATATGGAATAAGTACGATCGATTTTGTTTTGTGGCATAAAGAAGGTATCCCGTTACCGATAAATGATAAAGATTATAGGGATTGGCAATTTCAATTGGAGATGTTTTTATCAACAGAAGGGGATATTATGGAGTTAATACCAACCAGTAGTTTTGATACTCAGCCATTATCATTAATTGCATAAGGACAAACATATAAACCCATTGTGACAAACCTCAAGTATGTTACAGTGGGCTTATTTTTTTGTGTGATAGTTATTTCTCAATGGAATGCGTGATCGTAAATTTGCTTGGTTTACATATAATTTCGTTTATTTCCAGGCCCTCAGTTGGGTGGAACAACCAGGTTGACAAACTACTTCTGGCTACTATCGCTGTATCAGCGCTCATTGCGATTACTGTTTCTCCCGGATCAATATGTCCACCATCAACAGCCATTAAAATGGCCTGAATGCATAATCTTAACCCTCCTGAAATAAGTGAAAGTGTATAGTGGATAGTTTGATTTTTAACATCTTTGGCATTCGGAATAATTATATCCTGTAAAGGCATAACCCCTTGTACTAATCTAATTCCCAGACGGTTAAATTCCTCCCTTATCTCCTGTAATGAGGTTTTGGGCACTATTTTATTTTTATTGCCATTAGGATCTAGTGAATGAAATACTTGTTTATAGGGAAAGGTTGCTGCGTAGATATTGATTTCGGTATTATTCAGTGCGTTTTTAAGCATAAAAGCTCCATCGCCATCAGCTGTAAATACAATGATATGGTTAATGTTATTCTCCTTAGCTCTTTCGATTACTAGCTCAATAGTTTTGGGTAAATTTACCATCCCTTCTGAATTATAATAAAATATTGATTTTGACACACCGTAACTCATCCCAGTTTCCTCCTTATTCCGTTCAATGCATTATTATATTCTTCACTTGCTTGCGGTTCTGCAGGGTAAATACACCTTATTATATACATCAATGCCAGTTGAATAGCTAAAACACAATTAAAATTATTAATATCAAGATATAATTGGTCTGGTGAAATATGATCTCCATACTGACTAATTAGTGAAAGATCAGGATTTAAATGCAGGTCACCCTGCTCTGAATCTATTCGATAAGAGAACAGCTGACTATTAGTTGAGGGGTTGAAATGATAAGAAAAAAATCTGATAATATACCTGTCACCATCTAATAGGGCACTTTCATCACAATCAATAATGTCAGCAGTTGCAAATTTTATTTCTTTATTAAGTATCTGCCATCCCACTATTTTTCCCTTATGTTCTGATAGTTCGATTAATTGAAAAAGTTGTTTGGGGTCGGATATCAAATTGTTATCATTAAGCAAGTTGTTCAACAACTCTAGGTATTGTTTTTGGTTTTTAATATATGAATATGGCATAGCATCCCCCAGAAATTAACTAAACAAACATTTCTACACATTAGTCAAAAATCCTCCCAATTATTTAGCTAGGGGTAACCGTGGGGGTAACCGTGGGGACGGTTCTCCTGGTTGCATAAATATTTATTAGCATTTATAGTAAATAATGGGTGATGAATTTATGCCAAGGGCTGCGAGAAAGAAAAGCGAAACGGGAATATATCATATTATTTTACGCGGGATAAACCGGCAGGTCATATTTGAGGAAAACGAGGATTATATCAGATTTCTGCAAACCTTGAAAAAATATAAAAGTAATGGCGAGTTTATAATATATGCATACTGTTTGATGGATAATCACGTTCATTTGCTTATTAAGGAAGGCAACGAAGAATTGGCTTTAATCATGCGACGTATAGGGGCAAGTTATGTCTATTGGTACAATGATAAATATGATAGGGTAGGCCACTTATTCCAGGACCGATTTAAAAGCGAAACAATAGAAAATGACCGATATTTGCTGGCGGTTTTAAGATATATTCATCATAATCCTGTAAAAGCGGGTATAGTCGGGCATATGCAGGATTATAAATGGAGCAGTTACAATGAATACCTAAACATAGACCACATTATTGATAGTGATTTTATTTTATCTTTATTTAGCCATAACAAAGAGATAGCTCTCAGCAGCCTTAAGGAATTTCATGAAATAAATGATGATGAATTTTATCTGGATATTGATAAAATCAAAAGGGTAAATGACAATGAAGCAAGGAAGATAATTAAAAAACTGTGCAATATAGAAAAATGCACTGATCTGCAAAATATGGATGATAAACAAAGGGATCGTTATATAAAAGCCTTAAAGCAAACAGGGTTATCAACCAGGCAACTAGAGCGCTTAACTGGCATCAACAGAAACAAAATTTTAAAGGCCTAATAGGGAAATCCTGGGGATAACCAGGAGAACCGTCCCCCTGGTTCCGGGACGGTTCCCCTGGTTGATAAGCTTTGACCAGCAAGTTATAATTAAAGTTATAACAATATGGGGGTGGAAGTTAGTGACTACTGTAAAGATTAGAAAAGTTGGTAATAGCCTGGGGGTTATCTTACCGAAGGAGACCATTGAAAGGCTTTACCTAAAGGAAAATGACTTATTGCAAATAGTTGAGGAACCGGAAGGGGTTCGTTTGATGGCATACGACCCTGAATTTTCTGAATGGGCGGAAGCATTCCGGAATACTAACAGTAAATTTAGAAATGTGTTAAGAGAATTAGCCAAATGAATAACATAAAGTTTTTGAACAAAGAGGTTATTCTGTATTTTCACCGTCTGCTAATCAGTGAGTATGGGGGCAGTAACGGATTACGCGATGAAGGACTGCTGGAATCTGCCGTGTCGCAAGCCGCTATGACCATGAACGGTGAATACTTACATCGGAATATTATTGAAATGGCTGCCGCTTATGGTTTTTATCTCTGTAAAGACCATGCCTTTGTTGACGGAAATAAACGTATTGCTCTGGTAGCAATGGACACATTTCTGCAGCTTAATGGATGGGATTTAACCGCCGGGGAAAAGGAAACCTATATTATAATGTTACAGTTGGCAGCAGGTGAGTTAACCAAAGAAGAACTGACAAAATGGCTCCGGGACAATGTAAAGAAGATGTAACCAGGGGGACGGTTCTCCTGGTTGCATGGTTATGGCTCATCAATATCATCTTCTGAAGAAACGATTTCATAATCATTAATTGCTTCGCGATCAAATGAAGTATCATATCCTCCCCGCCTGCGTGTCCATCCTATACTTACCAGCAATATAATCAGAAAAAGAATTATTCCCAAAACGTAATCCAAAACTTCATGCATTAAGACCCCTCCTGTCTTTAAATGAACAATAGCATCTTCTATTTTAAAATAAGTATATCAATACGTTTCCGTATCTTCCTCTGTTTTAAAAAATAACTTTAATTCAGGTGAAAGAAAAAACTATATAATATCTATTATACAGGTAGGACTTACCAATTATGGTTACGGGGTGAGGATAATTGACGCGGCGATAACCATCAAAGATTTAAGAAAGGTTTACCGGGTTGGAAACGAAAAAGTGGTAGCCTTGGATTCAGTTTCATTGACCATTCCTGTTGGTGAAATCTGTGCCATTTTGGGTACCTCCGGTTCCGGGAAATCCACCTTGCTAAACCTGATGGCCGGACTGGAAAAACCTACCCGGGGCAG
>JAAYBS010000147.1 GCA_012718855.1 Syntrophomonadaceae bacterium | reverse complement strand
CTGGTCAGGTTATTGCCGTTATGTATCTGCTCTATAGCAGCATTAGATATTTGTTCATAATCGTATCCGACCGTAACAGCTCTCAGAGCCATGCCAAAATCCAGATAGCGATTACCATCCAAATCCCGGACATAAGCCCCTTTGCCCTTTTCCAGTATTGGAGGAGCATTTACCGGGTATCCATCATCTGCCCGACTGTAGGTATGGGCTCCGGCTGGGATGTATCGATGAGCCATTTCTTGATAATTTCGATTGATACTCATAAAATCATACGCCTCATTTCCAAATATTTATATCTATCAATCCTTTTTCAACCAGATAACAAGCATAATATAAATCGTTCATTTCATCTATTTCAATTGACCGTTCTTCCGGCATGATATAAGCATAAGTTCTGGAGCTATGGAAAGTATGATATTCTTTTAAATAATCCCATTCTGCCAGGTATATTGCTCCGTTCATTGTATATTCAGGTATTAGAGCCTGGCGGGGAGTATTATAATTCCCCCGCATTTTTTCATAATGCTGGGCCATATTTAAATCATCACCAATAGGTGAAACAAAAATAGAATGATCTTTAACCTGTTTGACACCAAGTACACCAACACCGTTTTTATCTTGATACAACTTAATTGCCTGATTCACATCGTCAGGAGTTAAAAAAGGTGTTGAGGGTTCAAGCAGGCAAAGGGTATCATACTTAACAACATCGTTTTTTTCAATCCAATCCATAGCATGAAGTATTACATCCATGCTATTGGCACTATCAGTAGCAAGTTCAGCAGGTCTAATGAACGGAACTTCAACACCATATTCCCTTGCTACAGCAGCAATTTCATCTGAATCT
Source organism: Syntrophomonadaceae bacterium (assembly GCA_012718855.1). Lineage (GTDB taxonomy): Bacteria > Bacillota > Syntrophomonadia > Syntrophomonadales > Syntrophomonadaceae > JAAYBS01. The sequence continues at coordinate 2,702 of JAAYBS010000147.1, read as the reverse complement.
GTACTGATAATAAGTCTTGTACAGTAATAAGATTTACGAGCTGCTATTGCCTTGTAAGCTAGTAAAGGTAATCCTCCGATTTTACAGATATTTTTCTTTGGTACGCCACGGGAGCCACCCCGGGCTGTAATTAGAAAAAGAGTATTCATTGAACGTACCTCTTCTATTTTCTATGTTCAAAATATTTCCGGGTTCTTTCGTATTCCAGCCAGTGACCTATGTCAAACCACTGTTCCTCCAATACTGGATAAACTCCGATTCGTTCACCAGCACTTAACATAGACTTGAGTACATCGGTCATATCTTGTTTAGTGTTTGCTTCTATATAATTTAAGAATTTTGGTTCAGCTACATAAACCCCTGTATTGATGATACTCTTACAAGAGGGCTTTTCCTGGATATTTACCAGCAAACCCCTCTCATCAGTCTGTAGAACCCCATAAGGAATAACGCTGTTTTTTACACAACCAACTATGGTTAATACTGCCCCTGAATCCTGATGATAATGAAGAATACTGTTCAGGTCGGCTTCAATAAGAATATCCGCATTACTAATAAAAAAGCTATCAGTTAACTTGCTCCTGGCAAAATCTATGCTACCTATGGTTCCCAGAGGAAACTCTTCCTGGACAAAATTAACCGTTCGATACTTGCATATAACATCTTTATCACTAAAATACGCTCTGATCATATCCGATTTATAGAATAAAGACAGAATAAAATTATCGAAACCATAGTAAGAAAACTTATCCATAATTTTCTCAATGATAGGTTGATCATCTATCGGAATAAGTGGTTTCGGCAGTATTCTGGTAAATGGATCTAGCCTGGAGCCAGTTCCGCCCGCAAGTATGAAAACAGGATTGGATTTCGGTTGATACGCCACTGCTTTTTGAGAAGAAAATAAGTCTATCCATGTAATGATACCAACTACTACATGATTATTGTCTAATACTGGCACAGTTTCAATGTTCAGTTCCAGCATAAGGGCTTTGATATGTTCCGTCTTTTCCCTGTCTATGTACTCAATAAAACGGGGATTTTGATTCATATAATCATCTATCGATGCGTCCATGTTGGCCCCTTTAAGCAGTGCTCTCCTAATATCACCATCACTTAGTGATCCTTGCAGGCAATTATTATCGTTTACTACATACACATTACGTGATGCAGCAGTTTCTAAATGCTCCATTGCTTTAAGCAAAGTCGTATCTTTAGAAATTAGGTGTTTTTCGAAATCTTTTCTATTCATTAGATAGTTATCCTCCAAAAAGATTACAACCAGATACTGGGTCGAGCATTTGACTTCTTAATAGAGTAGTTGCTTGGATTACCAATATAGATGCTATTCGCTTCCAAATCCATATCCAGCATTAACGAACCCGTAGCTAGCCTGCAATTGTCCCCGACCTTGCAATTTCCGAGAATCGCCGAGCCAGGATGCATAATAAGATTTTCGCCCATACTGGGGTAAATATCGTGATTACTGCCAATATTGCATCTCTGATAGACAATAAAATAATTCGAATAGTTTCCCCTGCCTAAAACGGTACCCAGGGGATGAACAAAAAGAAAAAAATCAGGCAACTCGACTTCGTAAAAGGCATCAATACCATGTAGATATTTATTCAGTAAAAAAATCTTAGTAGCCAGTTCTACCTGATTATTGTCCTTATATACTGTATTAGCTGCAAAGTATAGAAACATTGCATACTGATCACCGTTTAGATGATTGAATACCGTTTCCCCATCACTGCGAAAGTATTAGTTGTTAACGTGCGAAAAACAATATTCAACCCTTTTTAAGATGTGAGCAAATGAATTCTCCAAATGTTCTGGTTTTACCAGGCTGTCATCCGGGATAAAGCTGTTTAGTTGGGAACAGAGATAAGATAATAATCTTTCCCTGGTCAATGACATTCTCATCTTAGACACCTTCTGTTACACGATTTTAACCACGAGTCCATTGACCCATATCAGGTAATGGTTGCCCTGGTTCTACTTGCTCCTGGTCGAATTGCCACGGCTCTACCCGATGACGATATACTATATTAACAAACTCCTTCTCACTCAAACCTAGTTTTTCCAAGAAAATATCCAGAGAAGCAGGTCTTTTACCATCATGTTTCTCAGCCAAGGCCCATCCTTCTTCCCGGGTTAGACGTTTATTTCGTATGTCAATGGATACCAAATGATTGGTTCTACCGTATCCCCGCTTAATATACTTGCAGTAATCCCTAATGCCTTGCCATTGGCACTCTATCTTTTCATAGTCATATTCTGGAGGTATCCCTTCCACTTCCTGGCCTTCCCAACCTAATTCATGCTTAATAATTTCCACCTGTTTCTTTATATCCCACTTAATATAATTACCCAGACAAATCGACCGACATTTAATTTTCATTAATTCATCCCGGGGAGGATATGCAAATGGGTAAAGATCCCTCCTGCTTACTCTACCGTTCAGGAACTCATACATATCATCTGCGGTAATTCCCAGGTTCATAGCCCGGTTAAAACGGGTCTCATCCACTTCTTCAAACTCATCATAAGAATACCACGAAGCATATTCAGCTAAACTTTCCCCCCAAATAATTAAAGGGGTATTGTAGCGGATAGCAATCTGCATTGTATGGGCATAAACTCCGGTATGGCAATGCCAGCAAAAATCCCCAGTTCTCTTTAAGGCTTCCAACATTAGT
>JAAYBS010000146.1 GCA_012718855.1 Syntrophomonadaceae bacterium | reverse complement strand
GCGTAATACAGCAGCTATACTTTTCAACTCTTTTTCTACTGCGTTAAAATAGTCCAAAGCATACCTGCCGGTTACCGCTTCAATTCTTCTCAGCCCTGAACCTACACTGCCCTCACTAAGCAATTTGAATAATCCTATTTCACCAGTATTATTAACATGGGTTCCTCCGCATAGCTCCATACTGATGTCATCAACTGAAACTACCCGAACCTGATCACCATACTTTTCACCAAATAAAGCTACGGCCCCCATATCTCTGGCCTCATCCAGACTTTTTACCACTTTGGAGACATCATGCATACTCCAGATAGCTTCATTTACCAAATTTTCAATTTCACAGAGTTCCTCTTCAGTTACTGCTGCAAGATGAGAGAAGTCAAAGCGGAGTCGTTCCGGCTCCACCAGGCTGCCTTTCTGTTGAGCATGTTCTCCCAGTACCTGCCTGAGGGCCCGATGCAATAAATGGGTAGCAGTATGGTTACGGGCAGTATCAAGCCTTCTTTGCTTGTCCACGGTAAGGGTAACCTGCTCACCCACAGCCATTTTTCCATCCAATTTACCATAATGAAGAATCCACTCAGCTATTTTATGTACCTGGGTTACATTCAAAGTACCGTTTTGTCCCTTAATAATTCCAATATCCGCTATCTGTCCACCACTTTGTGCATAAAAAGGGGTTGCTGCCGTAACCAGAATTATTTCTTTAGCCCAAACCTCGTTAACCTTTTCGTTATCAACCAGCAAAGCTATAACCTGAGACTGATCCTCCAGCTGATTATAACCGCTAAAAATTGTTGCCGGTAGTTCTGCCAATAATTCAGCCAGAATGCGGTCCTGGGCGAAAGCATTTTCTCCTTTATTGGCATTCCTGGCCCTATCGCGTTGTTGTTCCATCATCTTCTCGAAACCTTCAGTATCAACCTCAAAACCATTTTCACTGGCTACATCTTCCATTAAATCCAGCGGAAATCCATAAGTGTCATACATCATAAAAGCATCTTCACCACTAATTAGCTCTGCTCCCTGCTGACGCGTTCTGAGCAATATTTCTTCCACTTTTCTCATACCTTCATGTAAAGTAACGAAAAAGCGTTCTTCTTCCATACGAATTACATCGCGGACAAAATCACTCTTTTTTAGCAGATCAGGATAGGCCTCACTCATAATATCACTGACAACATCAACATTTTTATATAGAAACGGCTCTTCAATTCCTAATACCTTGCCAAAGCGGACTGCCCGTCTCAGTATACGGCGTAGTACATAACCGCGCCCATCATTACTGGGAAGCACCCCATCAGCTATTAAAAAAGTACAGGCCCGGCTATGATCAGCAATAACCCGGAAAGGGAATCCGGCATCACCGGGATCATAAACTTTGCCAGTAAGTTTTTCGATCTGCTTAATTATAGGAATAAATAAATCCGTATCAAAATTACTGTCTTTACCTTGTAATACTGAAGTCAGTCGTTCCAAACCCATACCGGTATCAATGCTGGGACGGGGTAACGGGGTGAGATTCCCCTCTTCATCCCGGTTATATTGCATAAAAACCAGATTCCATATTTCCAGCCAGCGGTTGCAATCACACACTCCAATAGCACAATCTTCACTGCAGGCATATTCCACTCCCCGGTCATACATAATCTCACTGCAAGGACCACAGGGACCAGTATCACCCATACTCCAAAAATTATCAGCTTCTCCCAGGCGAATAATTTTTTCCGGGGGTACATTAGTAACCTGGGGCCATATTTCTGCTGCTTCATCATCGTCTTTATAAATAGTAATCCACAAACGCTCAGGAGAAAGCTTAACTACTTCGGTTAAAAACTCCCAGGCATAAGTTATAGCTTCACGCTTAAAATAGTCGCCAAAAGAGAAGTTGCCCAGCATTTCAAAAAAAGTATGATGCCGGGGTGTCCGTCCAACTGTGTCCAGATCATTATGCTTGCCTCCGGCGCGGACACACTTCTGAGAAGTAGTGGCTCTTACATAATTGCGTTTGTCTATACCTAAAAAAACATCCTTGAACTGATTCATCCCTGCATTTGTAAACAACAGAGTTGGATCATCAATCGGCACCAGGGACGAACTTTCCACGATAGTATGTCCCTTTTGCTGAAAGTATTCCAGGAATTGTTTTCGTATTTCACTACTTGTCCACACGATATTGCCTCCTCTTTCCCATAAAAAAATCCTTACTAACCTATTTTCTTTTATCCGACAGGTACTGTCAATAAAGCAACTTGATTGTTAAAGCTTATTCTACCACCTTTAAATAGGCCCGGGAAAGCAACAATTTTAGAATGGCAGCCCCGGGAACTGCTAAAATCAGCCCCCATAAGCCTCCCAGCTCTCCTCCGGCTAACAATGCAAATACTACCACCAGAGGATGTAACCCCAGGCTATCACCAATTATTCGAGGGGTAATCAGGTTGCTTTCCAGTTGCTGAATCACAATAATTGCCCCCAACATATAAAGCGCTAATCTCCATGATTCCCCCAAAGCAATACCCACCGCCGGTATAGCACTCAAAAAAGCTCCAAAATAGGGAATTAAATTGGTAACTCCAGATAATATGCCCAATAGCAAAGGAAATTTAACCCCCAATAATGCTGCGGCCGTGGTTACCATTACTCCTACCAGAACGGCTACAAATAAATAGCTTTTAATGTAGGCAATTAAAATCTGATCAATCTCCATTGTTACAGCCTTTAATTTTAACCGGGTTCGGGGAGAAAACAGGTTCAATATTCCATCTCTAATTTTTTCCCAGTCATTTAAAATATAGAAAGCTAAAATAGGTGAGAAGACCAAAGCTAATAACTTGCCTAAAAGTTGATACGAGCTGCCTATCAAATTATCCAAACCCTTATAAATAATACTTTCCATACGACTTATATTGTTATTTATCACTTCTTGCAACCGGATGGGCATATCAATCACCTGCAACCGTTGCAAATAATTGGTTACTTCATTGGCATAGCGGGGAAAATCACTGGCAAACTGGCTGAGTTCACGAATAATACCGGGCAAAGCCAGGGAGAAAAGTAATACGGCAAGTAGAAGACCTAAAAGATAAACAACTAAAATTGCCCATGCTCTTTTCAAGCCCTGGTTTTCTATCCATTTAACCGGACGATACAGTAAGTAAGCCAGAATTGCTCCCAAAATGAAAGTGAGCAATACTTCCCGCACCAGGTAAAAAAAATAAATGGTGGCAGTTACAACTACCACCACCAGTATGAAACGTAATATACGATTAAGATTAAGCTCCATACTTTATACCGGTTCCTGATCCATAACTGACATCATGTTATGCCGACCTGGTAATTTATCCATTGCCTGTCTTACCATGGATTTAATTTGACGATATTCCCGGCTTATACTCCTCTCATTCCTGGCCCAGTAAATTGTTAATGCTGCTCCAATAGCTGCACCTATTAATAAATCAGATACATTTCTCAATACAAATACACCTCCGTTTTACAACAATTGTGATGATTGTTCAACAGCGGACAAAGTACCATCTTCCAAAACTTCATATAGATTTAATTTTCCACGGCTAAAACTGAATTCCAGATAACAATTCCAGCAATAATATTGATCGGTACCTACCTTTCCAATCTGCAAACCCCGACAAACCGGACATCGTATCGTCATTACAACTTGCTCCCTTCCTGGTCCGCTACACCAGTATAGATACTTTTCCAGGAGATTTCCTGTACAGGAATGCAATTTCTTCCGTTTAATAAATCCTGTAATACTCCCCCGGATACTTCTACTGCATGGACTTTTAGATCACCGGTAATTACAAAATCACTCACTATACCAAGTTCCTGCCCTTGCAAATCATAAATGCGGTCGCCAATTTTTTTACTGTATATTGATAATTCTTCCCCGTAAAGATAGGATTTCATACCATCAACACTTTCAATTACAAGTGCTTCATCACTTAACTTTATATCCCGTGGTGAAATTAATTTCATTTCACCTTCCGCTAATTCAACTATGACATAAGCCAGGGTAAAATCATCACCAATTACCCCGCGCTCAACCCGCCCTATAACTTGAGCAGTTGCATTACAGAATACGGGCAAGTTTTTTAAATTTCTGACTCGCATACTAACCATAACAATATTTAGTTTTCTCCAATTTGATGAAAAAATACAAACCCAAAAACTGAAAGGAAGGCGAATTTAACAGGGGATGAAGATATCTGCTTTTAAATTATCCGGCCACCACCAATTACAGTTTCACCCTGGTAGTAAACCACGGATTGACCAGGAGTAATTGCCCGCTGTGGTTGATCGAAAAGCACCTGTACTTTATCGCCAATGGGCGTAATTATAGCGGATGCCGGAGTAGCCGCATAACGAATTTTGGCTTCGACATGCATAGGGGCCTCCAGAGCTTCGATGCTGATAAAATTGTTTTGTTCAGCCCTTAATTCACGGCTGAATAAATATGGTTCTTCATCTACAACCAGTAGATTTTTGGCCGCATCTATTTCAATCACATATACTTTTTTGCCGGCATTAACCCCCAGGCCGTGACGCTGGCCAATTGTATAGTAAGCCAAACCATTATGCTTTCCGATAATATTACCTTGTTTATCTATAATATCTCCCGGAAGGGCAGTAATTCTGACCGATAAAAAATTCCGATAATCACCAGGAATAAAGCATATCTCCTGACTTTCTTTTTCATTGGCTGCCTGCAGACCCTGGTTGGCAGCTATCTCCTTAACCTCGTCTTTGGTTAGATTCCCGAGAGGAAAAAGGGTGCGGGATAACTGCTTCTGCCCCAGACGATAGAGAAAATAGCTTTGATCTTTTCTATTATCCAGGCCTTTCTTGAGCAGATATCTTTGTTTGGCTTCATCATACTCTATACGGGCATAATGGCCGGTAGCCACCTGATCAAATCCATTTTCAATGGCATAATCCAACAGGTGGCCAAATTTAATAAACTGATTACATTCCACACATGGATTAGGAGTAATTCCACGCTGATATTCATTACAAAACGGAGTCATTACCCGGGCAGCAAATTCATCACGTAAATCAACGATCAGATGTTTGATGCCTATTTGGCGGGCAACCATAGCCGCCTTTTCGGCTACTGCCACATCCTGATTAATCATAGTCAGCCCGGTAATGTCATATCCCTGCTTCATTAACAGTAAACAGCTAACCGCACTGTCTATACCGCCACTTAGTAATACTGCTATTTTCATCAACCCATACCTCCGTAGTCCTATTTATATCATTATCAGCGCTTATAATGCAAATATGGTTTATTGTAGTTAGATTCCGCTACAAAAAAGTATAAATAAATGGTTTGGCTGAATAAATATTATGTCGCCAGGACTCCGCATGGGAAACATAACTGCTTGTCCAGTGCCTCCAGGGGTACGTTCCGATTCCACATCCGTGCGGGGCGTCACTATCTCCCCGTCCGTGGGGCTCGCCCCCTTTCGCCACTAGCCTTCACAGGATGTTTCTGCCATCCTCCGTCAACGGCTCCATAATATTTTTTAACCCCAACTGGTTTTTGCAGCAAAATCAAGTTTGGATTATAATAACGAAAATAGAATAATGCATAAGGATGGGCAATATGTCTCTTTTTGAAAGTAATCCTTTAAGCAAAGCACCATTAGCATTTCGAATGCGGCCCCGTACCCTGGATGAGGTTATTGGTCAACAACATATAGTAGGTCCAAAGTCAGCGCTAAGACGAGCTATTGAACGGGATGAACTGCATTCTTTTGTGCTCTATGGTCCTCCGGGCACTGGTAAAACCAGTGTTGCTCAAATAATTGCCTCAGTGACCAATTCACACTTTGAACAATTGCCGGCGGTAACATCCGGAGTTGGTGACATTCGTAAAGTGGCTGCTGATGCTGTACAGCGGTTTAAATACTATCAGCAGCGCACCCTGTTATTTGTTGATGAAATCCATCGTTTTAATAAAAGCCAGCAGGATGTATTATTACCCTTTGTGGAAGACGGTACACTGACATTGGTGGGAGCAACTACTGAAAATCCTTTATACGAACTGAATAACGCACTGCTTTCCCGCCTGAAACTATATGTGCTGGAAGCTTTAAGCTATGAAGATATAGCCACCATAATCAACCATGCTCTGCTCGATAAAGAAAGAGGTCTGGGCAGTTTGAATATTTCTATTGCTCCGGCAGCTCTGGAACAGATAATATCTACCTGCAAAGGTGATGCCCGAATGGCCTTAAATATAATAGAAACCGCCGTCAATTCTTTTGTAGAACAGGACATTCTTCTAATTGATGAAAATATAATTGCCCGGGTAATTGGTCGCCCCATGGTTAAATATGATAAAAGTGGTGACTACCATTATGATACTATCTCCGCTTACATTAAAAGTATTCGGGGTTCAGATCCCCATGCTGCACTTTTTTGGCTGGCAGCTATGCTGGAAGGGGGAGAAGACCCCCGTTTTATAGCCCGACGGCTGATAATTCATGCCGCGGAAGATATTGGTCTGGCAGACCCTTTTGCCCTGACTATGGCCATGTCAGCAGCTCAGGCACTGGATTATGTTGGTATGCCGGAAGCTCGTATTCCTTTGGCCGAAGCAACCATTTATCTATGTCTGGCTCCGAAAAGTAATTCCAGTAAAATAGCCATTGATAAAGCTTTGACCACAGTCAGAGATATGTCACGCATTACAGTTCCAGCACATATTGGCGATAATTCTCACTCCCAGGCGTCACGGCTGCTGAAAAAAGGTCAGGGCTATAAGTACCCTCCTGATTTTGGCGGGTATGTAGAACAATATTATTTACCTGATGAATTAAGCGGCTTAATTTTATATAACCCAAGTGGTAATGGTTATGAAGCTAATTTAGCAGACTTTATGAAAAAGCTGCCTAATCTAAAGAATAGAAATATAACGTTTGAAAAATAAAGTTTCTCAAATAAAAACCGCCTGGTCCAGCAGGCGGTTAAGTTATCGTAAAAGTTGCGACAGTCGGTAACCATCAGACTGTCGCAATTATTTTACATTTATAATTATAATTTCAATTAGGCCAGCACCTCGTTAATAACAGTCTGAAGCTGATTTTTATTTTGTGCTCCAACAATACGTTTTACTTCCTGCCCGCCTTTGAAAAATATCAGAGTTGGAACTCCACGAATGCCATATTTTACTGCCAAGGGTTTATTATCGTCAACATTTACTTTACCAACATTAAGTTTTCCGCTATTATCAGTTGCCAAGCTATCTACAATCGGACCTAACATTTTACACGGGCCACACCAAGGGGCCCAAAAATCTACCAAAACTGGTAATTCTGACTTTATAACTTCCTGTTCAAAATTATTTTCGGTTAATGCCTTTACCTCCGCCATGATTATCCCTCCTGAATAATTATTTAATAAGCCGGCTCATGGTAGTCATTATCTCATGAAATACCTCGGAATTACTTTGCTCATTAAGAGCATTATCCAAACAGTCATGAGCATGACATTCAAACACCATTATCCCAACTTTATTTACCGCTGCTCTGATTGCTGCTATCTGATTAAGAATTTCAGTACACTCAGCTTCATTTTCAACCATACGTTGAACACCGCGAACCTGACCTTCTATTCTTCTTAATCTCATCAAAATGTCTTTTTGATTATCAGCCTTGGATACCATTTCTTATACCCCCCTCGGGTATCTTTATTACAGTATAAGTAGTAAAAATTAAAAAGTCAATATTAATATCCATATTTTTCTCTCCAGTTATTATGGGAATGCTGTTGTCTTAAATGAACCCGAAACCGCTTCCAATAGAAAAAGAGGTGCCAGGCAGACCCTTAGACACCCCTTAGACATCCCTTATAATCAACCAACTTTACCAGAATAGATAATATACTCCTACTCCAATCCCCATAGCTATTACTATCCAAATAAGTGTACGTATCATTTCATTTTTAACTTGTTTGGTCAGTTCCTCCACCCTGTAACATCCTCCTCCAGCAATATTATGCCTTTATATTTTTATATTATAACACTATAGTGTTTAGTTTTATAATTCCATTTTGTTGCTATTTCTTTATTCTATCAGGCCCTACCGCCAGGATGGTATCAACAGCAGGTTTAATATCCTGGGCAAGCAATAATCGTGCGGTTTCTTTTCCCTGTCCTGATTCAACCTTATACATGTTGATAACTGTACCGTCAGTACCCTTGCTTATCAATAACTGTTTCTCAGGTGAAAGCTTTCGGTCGATCACATAAGCAGTTTTAGCAGGCAATATTTCTTCTTCCCGCAGCAAGGAAATTTTAGTAGTTTTGTTACTCGATTCACCAATTATCTGACAGCATATAAAATTATCTTCTCTAGAAGCTGCGATTGCAATTGCGCTTTTTAAATGGTTGGTTATTTGTAATTTATCTTGATCAATAATCAAGCCTGCTTGTTTTGCAGCCTTTATAACCAAATTAGTTGCTTTTAATTGGCTGTTGGTCAATGTTTCAGCCTGATTTATTTTTAAAATATCATTTATATGAATAGTTTCATCAGGTAATATGATCTGTTCATTAAAGTGCTTAAGGACATCATCCATCTCATTCCCGTTTCCGTATGAAGTTATAACGGCTACCGCTAATACGTCCTTAATATTTTTAATATCATCCAATGTTAATCTCGGTTCTATTTTATTATATACCAATTCTACCGGACCCAGTAATCCCGCTTCCAATTCTTTAACCAAACAATCCTTGGAAGCATATAGGTCTATACTTAAACCAAGATGTTCGGCTATATATTCATAATTTTTAGCTTTAATAACGAATCGCGCCTCCTGGGCAGGACGATCATAAGTTTCTTTAACCTGTTTTAAATGGGTGGTTATCAGTTCTTCCTGCCAGGATAATACCGGAGATATTTGTCTGGTCTTTCCGCGGATTATTACTGACTTAAGTATTGAATTACCAGCTGCTTCTTCAGTTAAATATTTATCGGTCTTCTCAATTGTAGCAACCGGGTTATATTCAATACCAAGCAAGGCCAATGGAATAGAAATTATTTTGCCATCAATTAATAATTGTAAATGATTTCCCCACGAGGAAAACAGACTGGACTGCAACCGTTCCAAAGCCTGGTTCTTGTCCAGATTACCAATATTTATTCCACCGACTACAATATTTGATGGGTATATCCTGGCATCTCGCTGAGCAAGAATAAAGGAAGCAGTAGTGATAGTAATTACTACTGCTAAAAATACGGTTAACAGCCCGTGATAATAGTTTCTTCTGGGCTTTTCCATTACATTACTCCCAAATAAATTTACTTGGCGCAGTGGGATAATTCGAGGAATTTATCTTTAGCTTCGGCCAGCTTTATAATATCTTCATTTATGATCGTACCTTCGCTTATTATTACCTGTCCATTATCATCTTTGATATCCTGAACTACTTTTTTACCCATAATAAATTCCCTTTGACGTTGCTTGAACAAAGCAGTGCCATCACTGCTGCCAGTAGTGTTCCGAGATATTTCTTCCTCACTTGTTTCCGCTGTTTGCTGAGGTTTTGCTTCCATATCTTCTGTATCCTGGCGAACTACAATAACATCGCCGCCATAAGTCAACACCTGATCAGAATTGATAACTTCGATTTTGTTTTCATCCTCTATGGTTTTATATTCCAATTGTGTTATCCTGCCACTGGATTCTTCGATTTCATATTCGCTGATTACACCGATTAAATTACCACGATTAGTTAATACCCGACTACCCTTAATCTCAATATTTCTTTCCAACAAATTATTAGCATTAGTCGTTTCACTAATATGAGTCAGCAGGGTCTCACTCTCCGTTGTTACCGCATGTTCACCAATTCCTGTTACTGACCGGTATGACAACACCCGCGCACCTACATACCAACTTCCGTTGCTTACCATGATATAATCAACTTTTCCCTCTTCCGGATTGATAATAAGGTCTTTAACCTGTCCAATCTTACGTCCATCAACTATAGAGAAGACTGGCAGACCTATAATCTCCTGGGTTTTTTTCATCCTTTCTACTCCCTTCCGCTCTCCAGTAATTCAATTTCCTCTGCCACCTTCAACCTGACTAGACGAGGCACAGATGAGGCAGGCATATTACCCATACGCAACCGAGTCAGTTCTCGAATAAGCACCTCAATATAAACAATCTGTTTATTTATTTCTTTAATTATAGCAGGTTCAACTTGTGTAAATGCAACTAGTTCATTAAGTATTTCTTTGGCTTTGGAATAAGATCCAATCTCCTTATAAAGGTAAACTCTTTCAAGGCCCAACAAACAGCGCATACCTTCACCCTGAGCAAGTTCGTAAGCCTTGGCAAACGCTTCCCCCGCTTCCAGTATGCGTCCTTGCAACTTATAATCAAATCCCAGACCAACCAGATTAAGAACCTCATTGGATTCAATCGGGTTGACCAGTGTTTCTAATGATAGCTTGGACTCATCTTTAAAAATTTGATCTTTAATTGGTTTTTCCCCTACAGCCTCATCCGACACAATATCCGATTTTTCATAAACCAAATCGTTATCATCAGATGACTCAATAATCACCTGTTCAATTTTATCATCAATAACTTCTTCCATATTTAACTCTACAACGGGGAGATTATCATCGATCTCCGGTTCCTGTTCTTCTTCTTTAATTATATCTTTGACATCTGCCACTTCTTCAACATCTGCCGCAGCCTCTTCCTCAACTACGTTTCCTTCCGGCAAACCTTGTCTGTCATCTTCCTGCTGCACATTTAAATCTGTTAATTGGATGGCATCAATATTAATTGAACTAATTCTTTCTTCCAAATCAAAGCCAGCCTCATTATCTTCTGACGATTGAATTACCTTGGAAGATTCAATATTTTGTTTTATTGATAAGCTCGTTTCTTCATTGCTATTACCAGTTACTTCTTTAACATTCCCTGCATTGGCTTCCAATGGTTGTCTTAATTGTACCGCCTGTATTATCCAAGGGTGCATAATAAAGGCCGCCATTACTGCTAAAGCCATAATATATACTATTACAGATGTTACCGTACCTAATCGCGACATTGAAATGGGAAATAATACAATCATTAAAAATGAAACCACATTAACGATTATAATGTCCCTGGTTTCATAACCATCTTTGTGTAATAAATAAGTCATTATTAAACCAATGGGTATAAATATAAAAATTATATACAAAACATATTCTTGCATAATTTACCTCAATTTTATAATCACTGTAAATTTCGACAGAACAGAAATGTTTTCCTGCCAAAAAGCGATTTTTGTCTTTATTATAAAATTTTATATTCTCTATGATACGAAAATTGAATTTAATATGATAGATTTTGACAAACATCGTAATATTCCTGCTAAGCTGAAATATTCTATTCTCAACATATATGGAGAAATATATTAAATTTTTTGGGAGGTTTTTTCCTATTAAGGAAGGATAATTTTTAATTGATGGCGAATTATGCATACTGAGTGGTTTCAGACTTTTTTAGTCTGCAGTGTAGAACGAAAAAACAAATTATTTTAAGGG
>JAAYBS010000145.1 GCA_012718855.1 Syntrophomonadaceae bacterium | reverse complement strand
TGAATTGATAAGCTTTTTGATCGTAAGGTGATTAAATGCAGGAGACTATTATTGATATAATTAAAGTTCCTGAAAAAGCTCGGGTTAATAAAAAAATTCCTAAGAACATGTTTTATAGGAATGCTGAACTAAATAAAGCAGAGACTAAAACATTTGTAGATGAAATTCAATCGGTTCAGCTCCTGGCTATGCTTAACAGTGATTCTATCAGGGTAGCTCCATTTATAAATGAAGACTATAATATCAGCGATGTGGCCTTAATGATAGTAGAATTAAAAGGTCGAGGCCGGGAGGAAAAGGTAGCTAACATTATCCATGCTGCTATACCCTATCCGCTGTTTATTGTGTTTGCACACAACAACGAGGTTCGCTTCAGCACGGGCATGAAAAGGCTAAATAAGAATGATTCATCGGCTGTGATGGTGGAGGGTATAAACTACTCCCCTTGGATAGATCCACAATATCCGTTACCTGTACAAAAAACCTTTTTAGAAAGCCTGGCCCTGGAGACTATGCCTTTTGATAATTTATATCGGCTTTACCTGGCTATGGATAATCGAATCTATCTTACCGGGGTGATTGACTTAATAGATGTATATCCTTCGCCCAGTGTAAATGTAAGTATGATCCAGGCAATGCTGGAAGAAATAGACGAAATGGAAAAAGCTATTAAAAACCTGAATTCCACTATGAAACGCGAGAAATCATTCGCTCATCAAATGGAACAACATGTAAAAATACAAAACCTGCAGCAGCAGCTGAATAATTTATTAACTCAATTAAGAGAGGTGTGCTAGTAAATGGAAAAACTTGATGGTAAAACAATGGATTTGATTCAACAAAACATTGATGAACTAAAAAAACTCTTTCCCGAAGCAACAACTGAGGGGAAAATAGATTTTGATAGGCTCCGGTTGCTCTTGGGTGACGAAGTCGAAACTGGAAAGGAACGCTACGAGTTCACCTGGCCGGGCAAGAGTGACTGCATCCGCCTGGCCCAGCAGCAGTCAACCGGTACGTTGCGCCCTGATAAAGAATCCAGTAAGGATTGGGATACTACCCAAAACCTTTACATAGAAGGGGATAACCTGGAAGTATTGCGGTTATTGCAGAAAGCCTATCATCGTAAAGTAAAGATGGTATACATAGATCCGCCTTATAATACGGGGAATGATTTTATTTATAAAGATGATTTTATGGATAATATTATCAATTATTTAAGATTAACTAATCAAACAATGAAAGCTAATCCAGAGACTTCGGGAAGATATCATTCAGATTGGTTAAATATGATGTATCCTCGGTTGAAATTGGCAAGAAATCTTTTAAGGGAAGATGGGGTAATATTTATATCTATTGATGATAATGAAGTGGCAAATCTGAAAGTAATTTGCGATGAAATCTTTATTGAAGATAATTTATTAGGCATTATTATTTGGGATTTGGGTACCGGAACAACTGCTGGACATTTTACAAGATCTCACGAATATATACTTGTTTACGCAAAAAATAAAAATAATCTTAAAAACTTTGATGCAATAGAAGATTCAAACATTCGTCATGGTGCGTTAAAGAAAATTTCGAGAGCCAATCCTGCAAGTGATATAACATTTCCTGCTGGTATTGAATATGAAGGATCATCTGCTGAGTATTCAGGTGAAATAGGTGGTAGCGAAAAGCAATACATTTTATCTGAAAAGATGGTTTTTGAAGATGGAGAACTGAAATATCCAGTAACTATAAGAGCTGGATGGGGAATGAGAAATCAAGTGCTTTCTTGGCTTGATGGAAAAGAAACTTTTGATTCTAAAGGTCAAAAGGTGGTCAAGTTTTTCTTTAATAGACAAGGTATTCTTTGGTACGAAAAGGAACGAGGAACTTATAACCCCAAAACAGTAATATCTGATTTAGCTAACACAAAGAATGGATCTAAAGATTTAGCAAATATTTTTGGGGAAAGTATCCTTGATTATCCTAAACCAATAGAGTTAATTAAATACCTGCTAATTCTTGTAACAAATGATGATGATATAATTCTAGATTTCTTTTCCGGTTCATCAACTGCCGCTCATGCCGTTATGCAGCTAAATGCTGACGACGAAGCTAACCGCAAGTTTATTATGGTGCAATTACCAGAGCCTTGTAGTGAAGATACTGAAGCTTACAAAGCTGGTTTCCCAAATATCTGCGAAATTGGTAAGGAAAGAATCCGTCGCGCCGGAGAGAAGATAAAAGAAAAAAACCAGGATAAAGAAGGAATTGAAAACCTGGATATAGGTTTTAGAGTATTTAAATTGGATACATCAAACCTTAAAGCATGGGATCCAGAAGTTGAAGAACTTGAAGAAACGCTTAAGGGATTCGTAGAGCCAATCAAAGAAGATAGGTCACAGGAAGATCTGCTCTTTGAAATCATGCTCAAATATGGCATTGATTTAACCATG
>JAAYBS010000144.1 GCA_012718855.1 Syntrophomonadaceae bacterium | reverse complement strand
TTATCTAATAGTTGTGGGCACAAAAGCATCTACCAGACCTATAACGAATGCTGCCAGTAAT
This sequence comes from Syntrophomonadaceae bacterium, assembly GCA_012718855.1. Lineage (GTDB taxonomy): Bacteria > Bacillota > Syntrophomonadia > Syntrophomonadales > Syntrophomonadaceae > JAAYBS01. The sequence continues at coordinate 2,819 of JAAYBS010000144.1, read as the reverse complement.
GATCCTAACAAGGAAACACTCAGGTAACTGGGAACAATAAACTGTGCTAAGTAAATTATTACCGCAGCAGTTATAAAACCAACCAGTCCACGCGAACGCGGTGAAACATTTTCCCCCAATACAGCTTCTACTGCATAACCAAGAATAGCAATTACCGCTGCCGCAATTAAAGCTCCCACAAAACCGGACACGGTGATTCCAGGTAACAAATAGCCCACCAACATCAGCACTATTGCTGAGACTACGAAACGAACCACAGCTCCAATCATCACTTGCCCTCCTTTCCATAAACGCTCAACATAGAATTTTTTTAAATTAGACTATATTACATATTTATCATTCCTTGTAAAAGACAAAAGTATTCGTTTTTTAATCAGCATAATTGGCAAGTTAATATTTACTTAAAATTATTAAAAGATAACAAAAACAAAGTTATTATGTTCCAAAAAAGGATTTCGTTTATATTTAACGAATTTTTTAACTTAAATATATATTTGCGGGGTTTTTACATGCTGGCCACTACATACACTCTGGTTATTGGAGGAATCGATGCTCAACCGGTTACAGTTGAAGTAGATTTGCAGGCAGGATTGCCGGCTTTCGATATTGTCGGCCTCGCGTCGGCATCCATAAAAGAGGCCCGGGAAAGGGTACGTTCCGCAATAAAAAACTCGGGATACCGGTTTCCTAACAGTAAAATTGTGGTTAACTTGGCACCCGCCGATATGAAAAAAGAAGGCAGTCATTTTGACCTGGCTATTGCTATAGGAATTCTGATTGCCTCAGAACAAATTGAATCAGTGCGTAAACCAACCCATTTCTTTGCCGGAGAACTATCCCTGGATGGCAGTCTGCGTTCTATTCCCGGTATACTTCCTATGGCCATGGAATTGCAAAAATCCAACCCCGACTGTTATTTTATCGTCCCTGAGCAAAATAGTCGGGAAGCCGGTTTAGTAACTGAACTATATTCATTGACTGCCAACAGTCTGCATGAGGTCAGTCTCTACCTACAGGGACTACAGGAACTATCCCCAAGCGAAAACCTTCCCTTCTCATCACTGTATTCAGAATCTGATATACCTGATTTTGCAGAAGTACGAGGTCAGGAAACAGCTAAACGTGCTTTACAGGTAGCGGCTGCCGGGCTTCATAATATACTCTTTATCGGACCACCTGGCGGAGGAAAAACTATGCTTGCCAGACGGGTTTCCGGCATACTTCCGGAAATGAGTCGGGATGAAGTACTGGAGACTACCCGAATATATTCGGTAGCTGGATTATTAAACTCTGAACGTCCGCTTATCGCACAGCATCCATTTCGTGCTCCACATAAAAATGCTTCCTCGGCCAGTATAATCGGAGGAGGAAAAATGGCACGACCTGGTGAAATCAGCCTGGCGCAAAATGGAGTATTATTTCTGGATGAATTTCCTGAATTCAACCGTGATGTACTGGAAGCACTTCGACAGCCCCTGGAAGATAAGGTGGTTACTGTAGCCCGAGCCCAGGCAACTCATACCTATCCGGCTCACTTCTCGTTAATTGCTTCAATGAATCCCTGTCCGTGCGGATTTTATGGCTCAGATGTAGAATGCTCCTGCACTCCTTTACAGATACAGCGCTACCTTTCCAGAATCAGCGGTCCACTAATGGATCGTATGGATTTGCAGGTGGAAGTACCCCGGGTAAAGTTTGAGCATCTGCAAACCAAATCCAGCGGAGAAAACTCCGCTTCTATCCGGCAAAAAGTAACGGCTGCCCGGGAAATCCAGAAAAAAAGATTTGCCCGCAGCAAAACTACTTTAAACTCACAAATGAAACCAGCAGAAGTGCAGAAATATTGTCAGCTCACAGAAGATTCCAGCCAAATGCTTAAAACTGCCTTTGAAAGATTCAATATGAGTGCCCGCTCCTATGACCGCATATTAAAAGTAGCCCGGACAATAGCTGATCTGGAAGGTTCTGAAACCATTCAGTTTCCACATCTGGCGGAAGCACTTCAGTACCGAAGCCTGGACAGGAAATACTGGCAGGTATAGATATAACCAACCATCCTGTTCTTGCAAGTCTTTTTCAAAGACATGGAGAGCATTAATTAATGCCCTCCATGTTTTGTTGAGATTGCTCTGTAATTAGGGAATCAAGCAAGATTAAAACGATCTTGTGAGTCATTAATGCATACAAATGCACACCCTCATGGCAATCTTTCAACGATTTCTAAGAGGAAGTGTGCATTTTCGTCAGGGGAGTGCTCAAAATGAATTTAGGATGCAACTGGATTTTTATAAAAGTATTGTTTTTGTTGCAATGTTATCACAAAAAACACGATCATGTTCAATAAACAGGAGGGTTGGCTCATAATATCTTATTAGATCCTCGATCTGTATTCTGGATATAACGTCAACGTAGTTTAGTCATCAACTTTCCTGCGCAGACACAATAAAACAAGCATTATGCAATACCGTACACCAGTCCTATTGTGCCTTATACCAATAGCAGAAAAATTAGTACATCCTTCCAACTCCAATCTTAAACATCACAAATTTAATATAATATAAACTTACAAACTACTGCCATAATTGAAGTTAAATTCCAGCCGTGCTATTCACTCCAGCAATCTTTCAACGATCAAGGTATACCAAGCCCCTTTCAGCAGGACTATTCAGCTGTAAACCTGAACACAAGAGCGGGCGGTACGTTGATAAACTTGGAATAATAGTGCATGGTGACCTCCGACTTATCCGATTGGCGTTGATATATCATCCATCCGCTTAAAGACTCGCCGGGAGCAAGCTCCTCCCTCAAATAATACATAT
>JAAYBS010000143.1 GCA_012718855.1 Syntrophomonadaceae bacterium | reverse complement strand
AGTCATGTTGGAATTTTCCTTGACTCTCCAGTCATTTTTCTCCAGATAGTCACCAATAATTTTATTATTAAAAAACAGCTGACTGGCTTCACGCAAATCTTCATGCTGTTTACGATAAAGGATATAAGCCTTGGCTGTTTTGTAATGACCGTTTTTAACCAGGACTCTTTCCACCAGATCCTGTATACCTTCGACGGTGGCAATATCTTCGTCATCAATATACTGAGCTATCTCTACTACCTTGTCAGTAAGTTGTACCGCCGTTTCATAATCACGGCCGCCAACAGCTTGTGCAGCTTTCCAGATTGCTTTGGTTATTTTCTCTTTTTCGAAGGGGACAATTCTACCGTCCCGTTTTTTGATTTTTGTAATGTCCATCCGGCATCCTCCTTTTTCTGCTAACACAATATATAGTAGCTCTTTATCATTCATACCACTATATTCAGTATGCTCATTATATTTCACCCGTAAAGATAAATGCAAATGATATTTTTGTCTGATTTCGGTATTTAACTGATAATTCGAGTAATTTTACGCCCAATCATCGTTTTTTGTATTATTGAGAGGTTTTATATAAAAATACGAAAACCCGGGTTACTCTAAAGTTCCCCGGATTTCGCAATTTACTGTGCGTTACTTTTTATATTTATAGGATTGTTTTTTTCTGTAGATTTATGCAGCTCAGTATTCGACAATGCTTACATAACCAGTGCCATTATAGCTTTATGTGCATGCAACCGATTTTCTGCTTCATCAAATACTACTGATTGCGGCCCATCCATTACTTCATCGGTTATTTCCTTGCCGCGTTTGGCCGGCAGACAATGTAATACTATGGCGTCTTTTTTGGCCAGGCTCATGAGCTGCTGATTTACCTGATAGCGCAGGAATTGGGCTTCTTTTTCTTCGGCCTCATCTTCCTGACCCATACTGGCCCATACATCAGTATAAATGATATCCGCATCACGAACTGCTTCCTGCGGGTCGGTCATTACTGACAGTTTGGCTCCGGTCTGCTGTGCATCCTGCCGGGCCAGAGTGAGAATTTCAGCACTGGGCTCAAATCCGGGCGGACAGGCGATAATAATGTCCATACCCACTTTGGCTCCACCAAACAGAAGGGAATGGGCTACATTGTTGCCATCACCGATAAATACACATTTCAAGCCCTTAAGGGTACCTTTATGTTCTTTGATGGTCATCATGTCGCCAATTATCTGCGTAGGATGCAGCAGGTCAGTCAGGCCATTTATAATGGGAATGTCAGCCCATTTGGCCAGTTCCAGAACTTCTTCATGCTCAAAGGTGCGAATCATTATGCCATCCAGCATACGGGCCAGCACCTGGGCAGTGTCCTTGATTGATTCGCCCCGGCCCAGTTGAATATCGCGGGGACTTAAAAACAAAGCGTGGCCGCCCAGCTGGTACATACCTACTTCAAAGGCTACCCGAGTACGGGTAGAAGATTTCTGAAATATCATGCCCAGAGTTTTACCCTGCAGATGATGATGGGCTATGCCATCCTTGTTTTCTTTTTTCAGTTGCGCACCAGTTTCCAGTACGAGCTTTATTTCTTCAGCAGTATAATCATGAATGCTTATAAAGTCCCGCCCTTTAAGTGCTTTTGATATTGCCTGCATTTTCCCACTCCCTCTTAAAATTACTCCGTCCATTCCCGGAGTGAATTATTAAATATATTTATGGCCTGATTAATATCATTTTCGTTTACGGTCAGCGCCGGTACAAAGCGAACTATCCGTGGTCCGGCACCTACCAGCAGCAGTCCTTTTTCGATAGCTATTTCGATTAGTCCCCGGACCTCTACATCAAATTCTGCCCCTAACAGCAGCCCTTCTCCGCGAACCTCTAAGATACGCGGATCAGAAATTCTCTGCAGAGCCTGCTTCAAGAGCTGACCTTTTTTCTGTACAGCGGGTAGAAATTCTGCTGCGGTTATAGTTTCAATTACCTGACAGGCTACTGCAGTAGCCAACGGGTTACCGCCAAAGGTTGAAGCATGATCCCCGGGAGCAAAACCGCTGGCAGCATCTTCTGTTGCTAACATGGCCCCAATCGGGAATCCCCCGCCCAGACCTTTGGCCAGCGTCAATATATGCGGTGTCACGCCATAATGCTGACCGGCAGTAAGACTGCCCAGGCGTCCCATTCCGCATTGAACTTCATCAAATATCAGCAGTATACCCTGCTGTTCACATAACTCTTTTAAGCCGGTCAGGAATTCTCCTTCAGCAGGTTTGATTCCTCCTTCTCCCTGAACCGGTTCTATAATTACTGCTGCCGTTTGGTCATTAAGCAGAAGTTTTACCGAATCCAGGTCGTTGAAACGGGCATATTTGAATCCCGGTACCAATGGAGCAAAACCTTCATGATATTTTGCCTGTCCGGTTGCGGTTAACGCTCCCAGGGTACGGCCATGGAAGGAGTGTTCAAAAGCAATTATTTCCTGACGGTGGGCGGCATTTTTACGATAATGGTATTTGCGGGCCAGTTTGATAGCAGCTTCATTGGCTTCCGCACCGCTGTTGCAAAAGAAGGCTTTGTCCATACCGCAGCTGCCGGTCAGTTTTTCCGCCAGTTCTATCTGGGTTGGATTCCAGTACAGGTTGGACACATGCCATAATTTATCCGCCTGCTCAACCAGAACCTGATTAAGTATATCCGGACTGTGACCCAGTAAACAGGTGGCAATGCCGCCTACGAAATCCAGATATTCTTTGCCGTCAGCATCCCATAGCCGGCTGCCTTTGCCTTTAACAAAGGTGATGGGGAAACTGCCATAGGTGTTCATTACCGAGTTTTGACCTTTATCTATCCATTCCTTGTTAGTCATATAGTTTTCCCCCTATCCGTTGACCACCATGGTCCCAATTCCTTCACGCGTAAATATCTCCAACAAAATGGAATGGGGCACCCGGCCATCAATTATATGGGTTCTGCCCACTCCCCCGGTAACTGCTTCCACACAGCATTGTACTTTGGGAACCATGCCGCCGGCAATTACCCCCTGTTGTACGTAGCCCTCCACCTCACTGACTTTCAGCTCGGAGATAAGACTGCTGCTGTCCTGCGGGTTTTGCAGCAGACCGGGCACATCGGTCAGCAATACCAGTTTATCAGCTTTCATTTTTACAGCTATGGCGGCAGCTACCAGATCAGCATTTATATTGTAGGCGGCTTGCTCCTCGTCAATGCCTATGGGAGCTATAACCGGTATATAGCCGTTTTCGATAATGGTTTCAACTATTTGCGGATTAATGTTGACTATTTCCCCGACAAATCCCATTATTCCATCCGGGTCCATAGGTTGGGCCTCAATTAAGTTGCCATCTTTACCGGTAATACCAATGGCATTTCCTCCGCTGGCATTTATTCCGGATACTATTTCTCCATTTATTTTGCCCCCCAGCACCATTTCCACTATTTCCATAGCATCTTGGCTGGTTACACGCAATCCATTGATAAATTCACTCTCTATTCCCAAACGATTCAGCATGCTGTTTATGGCCGGTCCGCCGCCATGGACAACTATGGGCTGCATGCCTACATAACGCATAAGTACTATGTCCTGCATTACCTTTTGTTTCAGGTTGCAATCGGTCATGGCGGCACCGCCATATTTGATTACTACCCGTTTACCATAGAAGTCTTTAATATACGGCAAGGCTTCCACCAATATGGCCGCTTTTTCCATCGCTGACTCAAACATTTTTATTCCTCCTCTGCCTGTTCGCCGGTTGAAATCAGGTCCGGTAAGCAGCATTTATTTTTACGTAGTCATAGGAAAGGTCACAACCCCAGGCCACCGCCTCTTCATTGCCGGATTTCAAATCTACCGTAATCGCCACGGTTTCTTTTTGCAGTTCCTGGCGGGCCCGTCCTTCGTCAAATACTAACCCCATACCGTTTTCAGCCATTTTTTCGGCTCCCAGATATATATCCACCTGGTGAGGATCAAAAGTGGCTCCGGAATAACCAGCTGCAGCCAGTATCCGTCCCCAGTTGGCATCTTCACCAAACACAGCCGCTTTGGTCAGGTTGGACCCGGTTATGGAACGGGCTATCAAGCGGGCATTCTTCTGATCAGCCGCATTTTTTACCCGTACTTCAATCAGGCGGGTAGCGCCTTCGCCATCCCGGGCAATCATTTTTGCCAGGGTTTGGTTAATGTAATTTAAGGCTAGTTGAAACTCCTCATAGCCTGGTGAGTTGCTGTTTTCAATACAGGGGTTGCCGGCCATACCATTGGCCAGAATTATAGTCATATCATTAGTAGAAGTATCCCGGTCCACACTGATCATATTGTAAGATTCATCTACTGATGCCTTGAGCATGGTTTGCAGACAATCGCTGCTGATGGCCGCATCGGTGGTTATAAAAGCCAGCATGGTTGCCATATTGGGGTGTATCATTCCCGAACCTTTAGCCGTAGCACCAATAGTAACTTTTTTGCCCTCTATATCTATCTCTACGGCCACTTCTTTGCGAACCAGGTCGGTAGTCATTATGGCACAGGCCATATTTTGACCGCCATCGGCTGACAGAGTTGCCGCAGCTTCCCTGATACCGGCTTCAATTTTATCCATGCACATAAATACACCAATTACTCCGGTAGAGGCAACTGCTACCTGATCAGCGGCGATACCCAGACTCTGGGCAGTGAGTTCTGCCATACGCAGGGTATCATTCCAGCCCCGTTCACCAGTACAGGCGTTGGCGTTACCGCTGTTGGCAACTATGGCCTGAGCTGTACCGCCGGACAAATGCTGCCGGGTAACATCCACACAGGCCGCCCGTACCAGATTAGTTGTATATACTCCAGCTGCCGTACAGGGCTGCTGTGAATAAATAATCCCCAAATCTTTTTTATCTTTATTTTTTATCTGTGCATACACTCCCTGAGCCAAAAAGCCCTGTGGAGAGGTTACTGATCCTTTTATTATTTTCATCTTTTTTCCTCCACCTTCATCAATTACGGATGTACGCCGGGGAATAACAGTCCCCGGGTTTCTTCCAGACCCATAACCAGATTAAAGTTCTGAATCGCCTGTCCGGAAGCGCCTTTGGTCAGATTATCAATCGCTGATACTATTATTACGGTTCCACTTTCATCAGCATAAATACCAATATCCACATGGTTGCTGCCGTAGACCCATTTGGTATGGGGCATTACCCCTTCCGGCAATACGCGGATAAATGGTTCTTGGTCATAGTAATCTTCCAGTGCCTGACGAACTTCCCCGGGCAGTTTGCCCGGTCTTAATCGGGCATAAGCAGTAGTAAGAATACCCCGGTTCATGGGCACCAGATGAGGAGTAAACACCATCGATACCTGAGTTCCGGCTGCCAGGCTCAGTTCCTGGGCAATTTCCGGACCGTGACGGTGAGTTCCTACCCCGTAGGCTTTGATGCCTTCGTTTACTTCGCAAAACATACTGGTGGCTTTCAGGCCTTTGCCAGCTCCGGAAACCCCGCTTTTGGAATCGATTACCAGGTTTTCACTGCTTACAATACCTTCCCGCAGTAAAGGTGCCAAAGGCAAAATGGCGCTGGTGGGAAAACAACCCGGGTTAGCTACTATATCAGCCTTTTTTATCTCCTGCCGGTAAAGTTCGGGCAGGCCATAAACTGCCTCCGCCAATAAATGCGGGGCTTCATGAATGGTCTCATAATAGCGCTCATAAATGGCTGCATCCTTCAGGCGAAAATCAGCCCCTAAATCAATGCATTTCACTCCGGCTTTACTCAGTTCCATAACTATGGGTACGGAAAGACCATGCGGCAAAGCCATAAAGGCTGCCTGACAATCCCGTTTTATTATTTCCAGGTCAGTGGCTTCGCAGACCAGCCTGCTGTAGCCGTGTAAATGAGGATAAACCTGGTCAATGCGACGACCAATGTTTTCGGTAGAAAATATATGGTTAATTTCAAGTTCACCATGCAGAGCAGTTAAACGCAGCAGTTCGGCTGCTGTATAACCATCACCAATAATAGCTGCCGGTATCATCATCTATATCCTCCCTTAAACAGGTAATTTAGCGCTTCTCAAAAATAACTTTTATAATTATACATTCCTATGCATAATTTTGCAACAATAAAAATTAATGGACGCGGATAACGCTGATTTTCGCTGTTATTATAATTATTTAAAAATGCCTCCGGTTATAAATGGTGAATAAGATTCAATATTATAGCGAACTATCTTTTTTATCATTATGAGCGGAGTGAAGCAACATTTAAAATGTGATCATAACCGAAGATTTGAACACATGGGTAGTCCCCGGAGGGGGGGCTCTATATAAAATAAATAAATAGTCAGGTTAAGTCACGTGAAGTCAGGTATAGTCAGGTTAAAAATATTGGAGGATAATACTATTTCCATAGAGATTACTCACCATATGTAAACCTGTTGAAAATCAGTGAAAATCCATTAAGTCTGTGTTATCCGTGTCCATTATCTTCTTCTATTAAAAAAAGCTCCCCGTAGGGAGCGTTTATTTTCGGGAGGCCAGAACGGCTTTTAGCCGATCGACAGAAAAAGCGGGGCCGTGGGCAGGATATATCTGCTGTGCTCCGTTATCAATTAACAGCTGCCAGCTTTCATAAACCTTTTCCGGCAGTTCGGCAAAAATGGGGTAATTCTGCGTGAAGAACTGGTTCATGGCCAGATCTCCCACTATAGCCCGTCCATCCTCCAGTAAAACGGATAACGAGCCGGGCGTATGTCCGGGTGTCGATATTACTTTTCCCGATACTCCAAAAGATTGCAGATCATATTCATGTTCCACCGGATATTCTACTGCAGCTGCTGCAAATCTCCACAGTATTTTACTATGTTCACCCATCCAGCTGACCATGCGTCCTAAAGTATTGGTTCCGGGGGGAATAACTACAATGGCGCCTTCCGTCAGTTTTGCTTCCTGCGGATGCATCATTACCGGACATTGGCAGTAGCCCTGAATAGCGGCCAGACTGCCTACATGGTCAAAATGGGCATGGGTTATTATGATTAATTTTATATCTTCCGGCTGTATTCCCAGCTGCTGGATAGCCCTTAAAAATTTTTTGCCCCGGCGCTGCTGGCCGGTATCTACCATAATGTATCCATCCCTTGCTTCGATAAGATAACAATTGGTTATTCCGAGGGTTATGGTATGCATTTTCATAATTATCTCCTTTGGCTGTATCTCCTTTATAGTATGAATTCTTCGTAAGTTGATTCCTTATAGCCAGTGATGGCTTTTTTCCCTTTTTTCAATACCGGTCTCAGCATGATGCGGGGATTCTCCTGAATTAATTTTACGACTTCTTCATCAGTTAATTTTTCCAGATCGACGTCCATTTTCTTAAATACCTGGCTGCGCAGGTTCACAGTCCCTTTTAGGGTTAACCCGGCTGCAGCAGCTATTTCCTTTAAAGTCTCCGCCGTGGGGGGTTGTTTGAGTAAATCATAGTAGGAATATTTAATTCCCTTTTCATCCAGCCACGCCTGGGCTTTTTTACAGGTGCTTCAACTGGTAACACAATAAAATACAACCGCTTGTCCCATATAAATACTCCTTTCAATATAAACATTTTATTATAGACGCAGATTACGCGGATTTCCGCAGATTGACATACCACCCGGTTGTTCATAGTGAGTTTGTTAAAACATCTTTTAGAACCTGAATATTTTATTCTTTATTATTACTGGCAGCCAAGAAAGAATCATGTAAAATCAGACATACTTGAGCATGAATTAAGTTTAACTCATTGATCCCCCCTCTGGGATGTTCACTATCGTTCACACTCAATGTTACTGTGTCAGAAGTAAATTACAATAACCGTCAGGTCAAATCAGGTAAAAGTCAGAAAAAAGTCAGGGTTAAAAAATATAAAACCTCTGCCTTACCGCTTATTCCCCTTTGTATTCCGGTTTTTCCTTACGCAGGAAGGCTCCCATGCCAGTTTTCTGATCCTGGGTAGTGAAACATAATCCAAATAAGTCGGCTTCGATAGCCATAGCTGTATCTATATCAGTCTGCAGTCCCTTGTTTATGGCTGATTTGGAGAAACGTACGGCCAGGGGGGCATTGGTCATAATCTTTGCGGCCATTTTTTCTGCTTCTTCCATAAGGATTTCTGCCGGATATACATGGTTTACCAGACCAATACGGTAGGCTTCCTGGGCGTTTATAATATTGGCAGTATAAATTAATTCTTTGGCCCGACCTTCACCTACCAGGCGGGCCAATCGCTGGGTTCCCCCATATCCCGGGGTTATGCCCAGGCCCGTTTCCGGTTGTCCAAATCTGGCGTTTTCAGAGGCCAGGCGGATGTCCGCCGACATGGCCAATTCACAACCTCCTCCCAGGGCAAAACCGTTTACAGCTGCAATAACTGGTTTTTCCAGCAGTTCAATTTTACGAAAGGCCAACTGACCCAGAGCCCCAAAAGCCCTGCCCTGTACGCCGTTTAAGTTTTCCATAAATTTAATGTCGGCACCGGCTACAAAAGCTTTTTCTCCGGCCCCTCTGATAATTACTACCTGGATATCATCATCAGCTGCGATTTCATCAGTTACCTGAACCAGCTCTTTAAGTAAATCTTCATTTAAAGCATTCATGGCTTCCGGCCGGTTAATAATTAAAATCCCTATTCCATTACTCTTTTCCAAAATCAGATTTTCATATAACATGCGCTTAATCCCCCTCAGTTTTTTTATATCTATATTTATGATTATATAATTATTTTCAGCATTTGTTTAATAGTTAAGGTATTCATATGCTGAAAATTGGGTAACATATTCATTGAACAGCTGACCGGTTTTTTACCGGCGGCTTTCATATAAAGAAGGGGAGAGCCTGGCTCTCCCCGTTCTTTTAAATCCCGATAATATGACTGACCGGAAAATCACAGCTCTGGCAATGTCCGTTTTTCACCCCGCTTATCTCGGTTTGATAATAATTGCGCCTGATTAATATTTCGTTGCAATTCAGGCAGCGGGTATGGTTATTATCATAACCAATATTGCCCAGATACACATAGTTTAAGTGTTTACGAGTTATGTCGTATGCTGTGTATAGGCTTTCCAATGGCGTGGCTTCAAGGTTAAATTTATAGGCTGGATGATAACGGGATATATGCAGTGGAATATTGGGGTTTATTGAAGCCAGCCAACCGGCCAGAGCTTTAATCTCTTCAGCAGAATCATTTTCACCCGGTATGAGCAGATAAGTAATTTCCACATGCGTTTCCCTGGCAGCCTCTTCCACTCTTTTCTTTACCAGTTCGAGATCCCCATGACAATGGTGTCGATAAAACATTGGATTAAAGGCTTTAACATCAATATTTACGGCATTTATCAAAGGTAATAATTCATACCATGGTTTGGCTTCTATATATCCGTTGGTCACCAGAACCACCTGATGGTCTTCTTCGCGCAGCTGCATGGCTGCCTGATAAACATATTCATACCATATGCTCGGTTCGTTATAGGTAAAGGCTACTCCAATCGAACCTTGTGCTTCATAATGATCAGCCAGTTCCACCAGAGCTTCTTCGTCCAGCAGTTCCGTAGGAGGTTCTCCATGAGCCAAGCTATAATTCTGACAAAACGGGCAGAAAAGGTTGCAGCCAAAGGTACCCACCGACAGAATAAGTTTTCCGGGGTAAAAATGATACAAGGGTTTTTTCTCGATCGGGTCCAGAGCTGCAGAGGTTATCTTCCGGTAATTCATAGTATAGAGGACGCCTTCTTCATTTATGCGCACGCGGCAAAGGCCTCGCTGTCCCGCTTTTAACCGGCAATGGTGGGGACATAACCGGCATTTTACCTGCTGGTCCTCTATTTTCTCGTAGTAGCTGGCCTCTTTAAAATTCATAGTCCCTCCTCCTGTATGACTAGCTATACCGAGTTACCTTGAATCTTTGAATATTATAGTCTTCTCCGGGTCTTATACCTGCCTTTTGTAAAGCAATGTTTAACTGCTCGTCCACTGTATTTACACCTTCCAGCGCCGGTAATAACAAACCTCGCCGTGAACCACGACTAACTATAACTCCATACTGAGACGGATCCAGGTCTTCACGGGAACAGGGCTCAGCTTTTCCCAAAATATCGACCGAGTAAACCAGTTGATCCAGCTCATCAGCCTGTACGGCTGAAAATCGAGGGTCGCGGGTAGCAGCACTAATGGCGTTAGCCTGGATTTCTGCAGCTATATCATTGTAAACTGCCTCGATGGTTCCAATACAACCCCGCAGTTGACCATGTTTTTTTAAGGATACAAAAACTCCGGCACTTGAGTCGCGCAGCTGTTCATATTCCGATGGCAGTTCAGGCAGGGTTCCCTGGGTAATATAGTTTTCTAACGTCAGACGTGCCCATTTTACCGGCAGACTTTCCCCCTGGCGAGTTTCTCCCAATTGCTGACGACGGGAAGTTTTTAGTTTATCCAGTAATGAGTCGCGCTCTCCGAACGGAGTTAAACCAACTGTCAGATAGCCTACCCCGAAAGTACCTTCGTAACTGAAGATCTCAGTTTTCACCTGTAATTTGTCCAGGCACCCCAACATGATTATAATGGAGCGATAGCCACATTCGCCGGCATTTTCCGTTAATTCCTCCGGCAGATTGATTATCTTCTCAAAATCATTTTCCTGCAGCAATCGTCTGATTTGCTGGTCATAAACCGGTCCATCGGGATGATAGTCATAAGGGCCTTCACTTTTTAATCGGTGTGACATATCTCCGGAAGCAACTACAGCAATTCTCTTGCCCAGTTTTTTGGCTGCATCTTTTATCATTGTTCCCAGGGCATATAGCTCCAGCCGGGGTAAGAAGCCTATGCTAATGGCGACAATAGGGATATTATCAAGCCCGGCTTCACGCAGATAGTAGTAAGGAACCATGATGCCATGGTCCAGGTGTGGATTCAAACGATGTTTGGCGGCATTTTCACGGTCCACCCATAGTATGTTTATACCGCTCTCAATTGCTTTGTTGGTTATTTTCCTGACTAAAGTCAGATCATTAGCAATGCCTGTCCACTTTATATTGCTGCCAAAATTAGTAAAACTGCCCTCCAGTAACGGCTGGCTTAGTATGGATATAGCATCACCGAATACATTGCCATGAGGAGTCAGAAACACAATTGTGTCCGGCTCTGTAGCAGCCAGTTCTGCTGCCATCTGTTTCATGCCCCTGACTGTATCAGTTACACCTTTTAATCGCTCTCCCCCGATATCGGGGATAATCAGAGGGGGATGGGGCGATAATGCGGCATAAGTAAGCACATAACTCCCTCCTTGCTTAGTCTTGTTTATCAACCAGCAGATTAGCCTGATATTTGGTTATACCTGTAAATATAGCTGTTGCCACCCGCTGTTGATAATCAGGTTGAGATAACAACCGGGCTTCTTCAGGATTGGATAAAAAACCTACTTCTACAATTACTGCCGGCATCTTGGTCTTATCAATAATGTAATAGTTGCCAGCCAGTGCCTTACGGTTAGTATTCCCCAAACCAGCCGTTAATTCCTGTTGGATACTCTCAGCTAATAATTTTGCCTCCGTGCTGTTCTTATTATAAAAGGTCTGTGCGCCCCGCCAACGAGGACTGGGATCTGCATTGGCATGAATGCTGATATATAAATCTGCTTTAGCTTCATTAGCCTTTTCCACCCGACGCCCCAGGTCCTGACGCTTACGTTCTGACAGAGAGCCTTTAAGCTCAGAGTCTGATAAAGATTCATCGCTATCACGCAGTAAAATTACCATCGCTCCCGCTTTACTTAAGTTTTGCTCAAGTTTACGGCTGATGGCCAGAGTAATTTCTTTTTCTTTGAATTCTCCGCGTTGGGCCCCCGGATCAAAACCACCGTGACCAGGATCAATAACAATAACCCGATTAGCCACTGCATAAGATGCTACTTGGGCTACCGGTCTTTCTCCCCATATCACGGCCAAGCCCAGAATAAATAATAGAAAAGCAGCCATACCAATCCGATAGGTCCGCTGAGGTATAAATATTGCCCGCTTAAATATACTCATCATCCCCCAAATTTTTTTACTTTTCATATATATAATGAAGAATTAAGCTGATTAGACCTGTTTTATGGGTGAATTAGCTGGAAGAGGTGTAAGGTTTTATATGGTTCCATAAAAAAAAGCTCCCCTTT
>JAAYBS010000142.1 GCA_012718855.1 Syntrophomonadaceae bacterium | reverse complement strand
CATGAATCTGGCGGTTGATGTTGGTCACACATACATTGTCATCGTCAACCAGAACTAATTTACCTACCCCGGAGCGTACCAGGGCTTCTACGGTAAAACTGCCCACCCCGCCAATACCAAATACTGCTACCTTACTGGCATACAGTTTTTGCAAGGCTTCTTTACCAATTAACATTTCTGTTCGGGAAAATTCATGCAGCATTTATTAACCTCTAATCACCCTATATTTCCAATCGTTTTAGGCGCAGGGCATTGGTAACAACTGATACTGAACTGAAAGCCATGGCAGCTCCCGCCCAGACCGGATTTAAGAGTCCCATCGCGGCTACAGGAATACCAATGGTATTATAAAAAAACGCCCAGAACAGATTCTGTTTGATATTACGGATAGTTAGCTGACTTAGCCGGATAGCAGTGGCTATATCTCGTAAATCGCCACTCATCAGAGTAATAGCTGCAGCTTCCATGGCAATATCGGTACCGGTACCCATGGCTATTCCCAAGTCAGCAGTAGCCAGAGCCGGTGCATCATTAATGCCGTCACCTACCATAGCAACAATCTTTCCGCTATCACGTAATTGCTTAATTTTTTCAGCTTTATGTTCAGGTAATACTTCCGCCAGGATATGCTTAATTCCTGTCTGGGCAGCAATTGCTGCAGCTGTTTTTTCATTGTCTCCAGTTAACATCCAAACTTCCAGACCCATGTCGGTCAGCTTTTTAACCGCTTCAGCCGAATGCTCTTTTACCGTATCAGCGACGCCCAATAATCCTGCCAGTTGCTTATCTATGGCAACCAAAATAGTGGTTTTTCCTGCGGCCTGCAGTTTTTGCAGCTCTATTTCTGCCGGTTGGCTATCAATTTCATATTCACTTAATAAACTAAGGCTTCCTGCTATTACTTCTTTACCATCGACCACAGCTATTATTCCTTTACCGGCAACAGCTGAAAATTTATCTACTTGCCGGGGTTCTATTTCACCCAGTCTGGCAACAGCTCCACGAACTACCGCCTCTGCCACCGGATGTTCAGACATTTTTTCCGCCAGAGCTGTCCATTTAAGCATTTCATTTTCTTTAGACTGATAATCACCGAAAGCAATTATATCAGTCAATTCCGGTTCGCCCTTCGTTATCGTACCGGTTTTATCCAATACTACCGTATCCACTGCATGGGCCCGTTCCAAATATTCACCACCGCGGATCAGAATTCCTCGCTCCGCGCCCCGACCGGTACCCACCATTATAGAGGTTGGAGTTGCCAAACCCATGGCGCAGGGACAGGCAATCACAAGAACTGCTACCGCATTTAACAATGCCCGGGGGAAATTACCCGTATCTCCCTGCCAATACCACCAGGTAAAAGTAAATAAGGCTATGGTTATAACAACAGGCACAAAATAACCGGCTACAATATCGGCCATACGCTGAATGGGAGCTTTGCTGCCCTGGGCCTCCTGAACTACTCTGACTATCTGTGCCAGTACTGAATCTTTACCAACTTTAGTTGTTCTTATCTTTAATACCCCAAACTTGTTTACTGTAGCTCCGGTAACCTCATCTCCACTATGCTTGTCCACCGGAATACTCTCCCCGGTCAGCATAGACTCATCAA
The DNA here is from genome assembly GCA_012718855.1 of Syntrophomonadaceae bacterium. GTDB lineage: Bacteria > Bacillota > Syntrophomonadia > Syntrophomonadales > Syntrophomonadaceae > JAAYBS01. The sequence goes on along the minus strand of JAAYBS010000142.1, from coordinate 1,493 downwards.
CAGCTGAATATCCCTCAATAACTATCCCGTCAACCGGAATTCGTTCACCTGGTCTTATAATTGCAATATCACCAACCAGTACTTCTGCTACCGGGATTTCTTTTTCCTCATCGTTTCTTATTACCCAGGCAGTTTTGGGCTGCAAACCGATAAGTTTCCTGATGGCATCTGAAGTTCGTCCTTTAGCAATACTCTCCAGATACTTACCCAGTAAAATCAAAGTAATCAATATGGCGCTAACCTCAAAATAAAGATGGGGTTCAGGCAGGGCCAGCATTACTCCCAGACTATAGAAGTAGGCTGCACTGGTACCCAGAGCCACCAGTACATCCATATTGGCGCTGCCATTCCGCAGAGCATTATAGGCTCCAACGTAGAATCCGCTTCCAGCTATAAACTGGACCGCTGTAGCCAGCACCAATTGCGTAAATGGAGAAGTCAGCCAGACAGGCAGGCTTATATTCATGAAATGTCCCAGCATTATTATCAGAAAAGGAAATGAAACCAGAGCCGAAAAATATAGCATCTGTTTTTTTCTTCTTAATTCCCCCTGTTCATGTTCAGCCAGTTCATCCTGACTGAAATCAGCTAATAAATGTGGACTGTAACCAGTCTTGATTACCTTTTGTAAAATATCCTGAACGGATAACTGACCAGGCCAATATTTTATCACTGCAGTTTCAGCAGCCAGATTTACGTTGGCCTCTTTTACTCCCGAAAGTTGATTAAGACCTTTTTCCACGCGGGCAGCGCAGGCTGCACATGACATACCGTCAATTTTTAACTCCAGCCTTTCTTCCGGTACTTCAAAGCCAATCTTTTCAATACGTTCAACAATCTGTGGCAATCCGACTACTTCCGGGTCATAAACCAAACTCAACTGTTCCGTGGCAAAATTAACCTGAGCTTTTTCAACCCCGGCAGTTTTATTAAGGCCCTTCTCGATACGGGCGGCACAGGCCGCACAGCTCATTCCACCAACTTTGAGATTTATATTTTCCATATATTTTAACCTTTCAGCATTTTAATATAAAAGTTACGCTGGCGCGGGCCGTCAAATTCACAAAAATATACCCCTTGCCAGGTTCCCAGCAACAACCGACCGTCAACTATCGGAATAAGCTCTGAACTGCCGATGGTACTGCTCTTTAAATGGGCGGCTGAATTGCCTTCACCATGCCGGTCATCGGCATGTTTCCAGGGGTACATTTCTTCCAGTCTCATCAGCATATCATGCACTACATCCGGATCAGCATTCTCATTAATAGTTATAGCTGCCGTAGTATGGGGACAATAAACCAATACCATCCCGCCCTCGATTTTACTGCCTTTTACCGCATCCCGCACATAGGAAGTAATATCTATCATCTGCTCATGTTTATTAGTCTGAATAATATTTTTAAAAAGCATACCCCTACCTCCTTGATTACCTATACTTCATTATATTTAAATATTCCTTGCGTTCCAATTTTTATTATAAATCAATAGCCATT
>JAAYBS010000141.1 GCA_012718855.1 Syntrophomonadaceae bacterium | reverse complement strand
TGTCAACCTTTTCTGTGACCAAATGGTCTAGTTATTAAATTGAACTGAAAGGTGGTATACCCATGAAGAAAAGTGCTCGTATTTTAGTTTCCCTGATGTCTTTGTTGGTTTTTATGGTCTGTTTGCCTGGTGTCGGCGCTGCAGAAGATCAAGTTTATCCTCCCACAACGGTTGAAGAAACAGTTTGCCCTGATCTGCAGAATGGTATTGAAATCAATCTGCAAGAAACTTCCGGTGCAAGTTCATCATTAATTAAACAGTGGAATTGTACAATAGCAGATAAAAACTGATCCGGTTCAGTAAAACCTCATATATAATCATTATTCCTAATTAGACTTTATATTAGTTTCAATATATTTACTCAGTTCGGTATTCAGATAATGCCAACTGTTGCGGATAGATTTATCCGTGTATGGATCTATTGTAAAATTTTTAAAGTTTGCATCCTTAATGTCATTAGATAAATTTAATGCTGTTTGTTGTCTTTTCTCTGGATCTTGCATTCTAATTTCTCTTAATGGTTCTTCATAAGTGTCATATATATACAATGTTACTAAGTTTAATTTATGAAGGGTAACATAAATTTCATCTGGCAGGTATCTTTTTTTTTGATTCGCAACATTAAAAGATTCACTTGCCTCCAAATGAAATGATTTTAAAGATTGCAACACTTCTTTCTGATATTTTTCGTTTTCCCAATCTGGTCGTTCCAAAATATCCTGTAATGATATTAATGAAAAAAGCACTTGGTTTGTCTGTTCACTTAACTGCTCGATAGCCCTTAATTCTTGAAACTTGTATTCTTTCCAAGCATACAAACTCATAATTACGATTAACAGAATAACAAAGATAATAAACATATTTCTGCTTATTTTCATTAGTTCACCCCATATTTCAAAATAATTCATGATCAGACTAATTAAGTTCCATAAAAATCTTTTAAACTTTAGGGGTATGTATAAATATGCAGGAGAACGTTAAGTAAAATCAAGCGGTACGTTGATCGCTCGATTGCCTCACCCTCGGTGATACCGAAGCTCCCTAGCGGTCACTTTTTACGGTTATTGGTATGGATTATTTTTGGACAGATAGCCGAATCGTGGTGTGTTTCATGCAAAACCGAAAGGACGGCTTTTTATGCATACCCTTCGGTATATGTACCAAGGTTTTAGGAGCAATAAGCAAATATTTGGTGTAAATGAGATATTGTCTCATTTACACCCTTGCTATAACGACTTTATTGCCAATCAACAATTATATGACTGAATGCAATTCCTTCAGGTCCTGAACCACCGTTCCAGAAGTCTGAATTCGCTGTTATTCCGCCATAATTTGTAGCCGTAGTCTGTACTTTGGCAACTATTGTATATGTTTGGCCTGCTGTTAAATTTCTATTAAATCTCCCGGTTGCAGTAGCAGAATATGTGTCTGTACCTAGTCCTGTTTCCTCATCTAGAATTGTATGGCGTGCAACACACCCGTTTGCATCCCACAATTCAGCATATATTTTAACTTTTGCGCTTCCATTTGCAGCTGCTGCAATCGTTCCATTATAGGAATAATTATAAAATATGTCGGCATTCTGTGTACCTGTTCCTGTAATATAAATTTTCGGTCCAACAGCGGCCCAGGCTTGAGCACCACCAACTCCATATGCATGAGCTGAGGCATCTGCCCAGTTACCTGAATAGGATGCGGCGTGATTATTTTGTCCCACTCCCCAACTGGATCCATTACTGTCATCATAATGACAACTGGTTACAGTTTCATCGGTTCCGCGTGCAACCTCTTCATAATACCAGCTGCTTTTTATTCCAATGGATTCTCTCATACTATTTTCAAACTGTTCTTCTGCCTCAGCTTCTAGGTATTTAATATCTTTTTTTATTCGTTCATCCACTAATTTAGGACGTGCCAATAAATAATTCAATTCACTTTCTGAAGGATCTACCAACCCGCAATCGCTTGACATTATCTTTTGTTCTACTGTCTTATCTACTTTTGCTTGTTCATTTGTGATTGCTAATGAAGTTAAAGGTAATCCAAATAACAGAGATATACATATAAAACCCATTAAGAATTTTTTCGCTATATATTTTAGCATTTTCGTTCCCCCTTTGTAATCACTAACCATTTTTCGCGTTCCGCAAATCCCATTTTATCAAGACTTACATATTACAGGCACCACCATCCTTAATATACTAATCTTTTTCATTAGACCTCATAAATTCAGTTCACCCACATCGGCACCATCTCCTTTCACGGCACACCCCTACCATTTTTTAGTATCTGATAACTAGACTAATCAGCATACAAAAAGGTTGACAAAAAATTAAAAAAAATTCTGTCAACCTTTTC
>JAAYBS010000001.1 GCA_012718855.1 Syntrophomonadaceae bacterium | reverse complement strand
CGATTGATCACCTGTTGCAGTTCCCTGGTATATTCAACTTTGTTCTGCTGGTTGATGATCATGGTCTCCATGGGATTCTCTCCTTTTTTGAAATTCTTTTATTATAATTTCCGGATATTCAATTCGACGATGATAGATTCCTTCCAATATCTTGCAGAAAGAATTGGCGATAACATCAAGGTCCTTAAAAGTTAAAGCACTTGACTCCAATTGATCATCATTTAATTTATCTTTTATTATAAGCCGAACCATATTCTTAATCTTAGCAGGAGTTGGTTCACTCAATGAGCGTATGGCTGCTTCAACTGAATCTGCCAGCATAACCAGAGCAACCTCTTTACTTTGCGGTTTTGGTCCCGCGTAGCGGAAATTATCCTCACTTATATTCCCATCGCGATCTTCCTCCAGGGCCCGGCTGTAGAAATATTTGGCCAGGCTTGTACCATGATGTTGCTCTATAAAATCAATAATATCCTCGGGAATATGAGCCTCCCGGGCCAATTCAACCCCATCTTTTACATGGGATGTAATAATTAAGGCACTAAGTGCCGGAGCAATTTTTTCATGGGGATTATCAAATCCCTGCTGGTTCTCCACAAAATAATCCGGCCTTTTCAGTTTACCTATATCATGATAATATGCTCCTACCCTTACAAGCAAGGGATTAGCCCCGATAGCCTCTGCTGAAGCTTCTGCCAGGTTTCCCACCATAAGGCTATGATGGTAAGTACCAGGTGCTTCCAGTAATAGTCTCTTTAATAAATAATGATTGGGGTTGGTCAACTCCAATAATTTAACCATACTGGTTATGGAAAAAGCTGTTTCCAGATAAGGCAGTACCCCAATCATAAGAACTGCTGATAACAATCCATTAATAACCCCGATTATAATAGCCATAAATACAACATCAAGTGAAACGTTGCCGCTCACCAGCAGCAATGTCAAAATGGCAACTATGTTAACCAGGGCAATATATAATCCTGATTTTGCCAAATCAGAAGTCTGATTAACCCGGTGTACCTGAAATACTCCCATGGTACCACCAGCGAAAGCAACAATTGTATAGAACAATTGGTTGCCTTCATTTATAAGACCGACATATATAGCCATTACCATTGTCATAAAATAGGCCAGACGATTATCCAATAATATGGCAATTAACATAGACCCGGCCGCAACTGGAGCCATATAACCAATCAGCGCATTTATTTCTGTGCGTCCATCAATCTCAATAATGGCCATAAACCTGGTTAATAAAAGCATTAACACAAAGATTAAACCAATAAGTATCATCATACGATCATTATTAAATATCTCTTTATAATAACGACGAATAAATTCTATACCCAATAAAAAGGTAAGTATAACCAGTAAAAATACTCCGATTAATGTTAATGAGTAACTTTGCGTCCTCTGTATCCCTAACTGTTCCAAAGCTGATATTTGTTCAGGCGTCACCCGGTCTCCAGCCCGAACAATAATTTCTCCGGCCTTGATATTTTTTTGCACCGGTTCAACTGCTCGCATAGCTTCATCAATAGCTTTATCAGTGGCTTCTTTATTAAAAACCAAAGTAGGACGCAAACTGTTTATAATAGCAACATTTATTAAATCTCTTGCCTGGGGGGCGTAGCTTAGGGTATTGGTTTGAGTTACGGTTCGTTGAAATGCATCTTCAAGGGTTTCTTCAGTAACTGGCTTATTCATAATATTTTCAACCAGACTCATAGAGGCAGCATGAATTTGCTCCAGGTCTTCATCGGGAGTAAGGAGTATATAGCGGGCTAACTGCTGGTCAGTATAATTCTGTTCAAATTGTTCATACCTAATATTTATTTCATTTATAAAGCTCTGTAATTCTTCCTGTTTATTAATACCTATCGTTTTTATTTCTATAATGTTATTGTAAAAACGATTGATTTCATTCTGCATATTGGTAAGGGCATACTGGTCTTCCTGATAAACCTTCTGTACACCAGCAGCTGCCTGATTCTGTAAAACTGCCGTTTGTTTATAATCAATTACTATGGCATTAATTTCTGAGCGGATATCCTGCTGGGCAACTTCATCAGGATGCAAGGCTACCTGATTGGGGCTGTAACTGCTAAATAAAATAAGAATGGTAATCGAGAAGAAAAGCAGAATGCCCAAAGTTTTCTGCACATTTGAATTAGTAAAGAAAAGTATAATTCTGTTCCATATAAAATTAAGGATATTAGGTATCCTCATAAAAAATGCTCCTTAGCTAGTGGCCAGAATTGCGTTCATCATATTGTTCATAGGCATTAATAATAAGTTGAACCAGTGGGTGACGAATCACATCTTCCCTGGTCAGGTATTCAAACGATACTCCCTTTACGTTGGACAGAATTTTTTGTATCTCAATTAAACCTGAGTACTCATCAACCGGAAGATCAACCTGGGTAATATCTCCGGTAATAACTGCTTTGGAACCAAACCCCAAGCGGGTTAAAAACATCTTCATCTGTTGAGGAGTTGTGTTCTGGGCTTCATCCAAAATTATAAAAGCATCATTTAAGGTTCGTCCCCGCATATAGGCCAAAGGAGCCACCTCGATAATGTTTTTTTCCAAATAACGCTGGGTAATATCAACACCCAATATATCAAATAAACTATCATAAAGAGGCCTAAGATAAGGATTAACCTTTTCAATAAAATCTCCCGGCAAAAAACCCAGTTTTTCACCGGCTTCAACGGCTGGACGCACCAGGATAATGCGTTCAACCTCTTTATTACGCAAAGCTCTTACCGCCATCACAACTGCTAAATAGGTTTTACCGGTTCCAGCCGGACCAATTCCAAAAACCACATCATCCTTCAGTATAGCTTGAATATAACGTTTTTGCCCCAGGGTTTTAGCCTTTATACCTTTTCCACTAACTGTATTAAGTAATACCCCGGATACAATATCCTTATATCTGGCTTTTTCTCCTCTTTTGAGCAGGTTGTTCATATAATTTATATCATTAATACTAAGACGGTTTTCAGTTTCAACAATATCAAGCAGGTTACGAATTAATTCAGAAGAGAATTCCACCTCTTCCTGCGTTCCTTTTATAAACACTTCTGCTCCCCGGGCTGAGATATCTGCGCCGGAAATAGAACGCAGGTGACGAAAATTTTCATCTCCGCTACCGAAAAATATTGTAGCTGATTCAATGTTGCCAATAGTTATTTTGTTTTCCTTTTCGAGCAATAGCGGAGTCCTCCTGATCTAGTTTCCCTATATCTTAGTTATTATATCACATGAGCTCATCAATAACTATTTCCTCATCAATTATAGGCTTTGCTATGGCTATATTTTCACTGGTTTCGACTATTAGTTTAACTCTTATAATTGGTTCACTGGGAGAGGATAAAATATCCATCTTGGTTTTTCCAACTGGTTTATTATTCTTTAGTTTTTTTTGTAACTCCTGCAATGCTTTTTGCCGGGCAACCTCTATCCCTTGTTGCTCAGAGTATTCTGCCACGACTCTGATTTTTTCCTGGCGTAATTCTTTCTCATAAGTCAGCCTTCCCCAGGGGGTTTTGAAATGGCGATTATTTTTTTTACTGCTATAATATTCAAAACCCGGCTTCTGATTGGGTGATAAAGCCACCTTGCCCCACGGGGTTATTAAACGCCGGGCAGTTTCAGTCTTACCCTTATGAAATATTACTTCCCGCAAATGACACTCTCCATAACCTTCATACCATATTTGGGCCTTAACAATGCCGCGCGCTCTTACCGCGTAAGGGAGATTAACCGTATCAGCGGGCATATATGGATTAGTCTCCGGAATTACAATTCCCGAAATTAATATATCTTCCCGGGCAACTACATCCCCTGCCGATATACGGCTTTGTCCTTCCAATACCAATACCTCATTTATCACTCCATCCTTGGCAGCCACCAGATGGCAGGGACCGGTAATATCTTCTTTGGGCAATACTTTTTCCACTACTTTGATCCTGGCAGATATGCCTCTTATTTCAACACACACATAAGATAATTCCTCTACCTCTACCAGCATATTTTTTTCTATGTTGTTACGGCTGAAAGTCCATTTGGGGGCACCTGGCTGCAAACCATGCCGGGCAGCACTTTGTAAAATTCGGGTAGAATCTACGGTTTGGTTTCCAGTTACTTCAATGAACATAATAAAAGATGAAAGCAAATATAAACTGAGAATAAATATTATCCCGCCAACAATAAAACCCATTCTACGTTTTAAAATAGCTTTATAAAAGGGCAAGCCGCGTCTGTCAACTATTTCCAGGTTATATCCATTTTCTTCGGCAATGCTTTTCAAGGCATTAAACGCACTACTGCGAATCTTAAAATACATTCCATCCGGGTGCAGTTTTAAATCAGTTATAATTATCCCCCGGGAAAGAGCCATATTAATTACTTTTTCCGGATTCTCTCCTGGCAGATGAACACTTATTATGCCTCCGACCTGTTCAAAGAAACGCTTAGCCATAGATTATTCCCTCCATTATCAGTCGTGATATTTGATAGAGTTAATTATCCCGCCAATATACATTTCATCCGTCATAAGTGCCTTTATTTCCAAGTCGCTTCCTTCAATTTCTACAAACCCACGGCTTAAATTGACCCTGAGCCTGTGAGGATAATATTCAATAATCCCTTTATGGTTTTCCACATAGATTTCATGGCGCCCAATAATACTAAGCTTGGGAATATCCAAAACCAGGTCCTGTGGTATTTCCAGGAATTCGGCCATAACCCGGCCAATTACTTCACGGCGTTTTTCCATACTTCCCCCCCCTGTGCAACACTCCCATTTTTACCGTTAAATAAATATATGCCCAGCCTATAAAACTCATGCGGTAAATAGGGCATAAGGTGACATACCCCATGTCACCCCAGTGAATCAAAAAAAATGGTTGCTGACCTGTCTCGATGTAGAGTCATGTCACCAACCATTCCCGATTATCTTATTAAATTAAAACCTGACCTGAATTAATCCTCCAGAATGCGTTTCAGGAAAGTACGGGTTCTTTCGTTTTTGGGGTTATTAAATATTACTTCCGGTACATCATCCTCAACAATAACTCCGCTATCCATAAATACCACCCGATTGGCTACATCACGGGCAAAACCCATCTCATGAGTAACTACCAGCATGGTCAATCCGCTTTGGGCCAGGTTTTTCATGACCTTAAGCACTTCGCCGACCAGCTCGGGGTCCAGGGCACTGGTAGGTTCATCAAACAACAGGGCTTCCGGTTCCATCGACAGTGCCCGGGCAATAGCTACCCGCTGCTTTTGGCCTCCGGAAATCTGACTGGGCCTGGCATTAATAAACTGCGTCATACCCACCAGTTCCAAATACTGCATGGCAGTATTTCTGGCTTCCCGGGTATCCTTTTTTAAAACCTTTATTTGGCCAACCATGCAATTGTCCAAAACGGATAGATTATTAAAAAGGTTAAACTGCTGAAAAACCATGCCCATTTTTGCCCGATATACAGCATTGCTCATATTATGTTCCAGGATGTTTTGTCCGCGGTACAGTATTTCCCCGCTGGTAGGATACTCCAACAGATTCAGGCAGCGTAATAAAGTAGATTTTCCGGAACCACTGGATCCGATTATACAAACTACTTCACCCTTGCTAACTGAAAAATTAATATCCTTTAATACTTCGTTCTTACCAAAAGATTTCTGTAAATGACGTATTTCAATAATGTTTTCCATTATAATTTCTCCCGGTCCACTATTCTGAATGAAGCCTCCGGTACTGTCTGCGACCCATGAATAGTATAAACAGCCGGACCATCCAGTTTGGTTTCCAGATAGCGGAGTATTCGTGTAACCGTAAAGGTCATAATTAAATAAATTATCGAAGTTATGAGAAAGACTTCAAAAAATTTATAATAGATACCCGCCACTGACTTGGACTGAAAAAATAGTTCCGTAACCCCTATAACCATAAGTACCGAACTATCCTTGATGTTGATGACAAACTCATTACTGGTAGCCGGCAATATATTACGGATAGCCTGAGGAATCACTACACTTTGCATAGTCTGGAAATGGGTCATGCCAATTGAATGTGCAGCCTCAAACTGCCCCCGGTCAATGGACAAAATGCCGCCACGTACTATCTCGGCCATATAAGCACCGGTATTAATGGATACAATAACAATACCGGCTAACAGAATTGGCAGGTGTATGCCATATATCAGAGCAACTCCATAGAAAATAACCATGGCTTGTACCATCATCGGAGTACCCCGGAAAATTTCAATATAGCATAATAAAATAATATTCACTATTTTCATGCTGACCCTTTTAAATAAGCCGGTACGGTTGTCAACTGGAATGGTACGTATTATTCCAATCAATAAACCTATACAAAAGCCTATGATTGTACCGGTTATCGAAATTAGAAGTGTATATTCCGCACCCCTAAGAAAAACAGGCCAGTATTGCTGCAATATAAAAATGACCCATTGTATGAAACTGCTACTGGCATCAACCGACATAAAATTAATACACTCCTGTTAAACTGCTACGATTAGTTAGAAGCAGGCTGATTTTTAATTGCCTGGTCCATAATTGCTTTCCTTTGATCTTCAGACAGACCGGCTAATATTTCATTTATACTATTAACTAATTCAGTGTTGCCCTTTTTAACTCCTACGGCAATAGCCACATCATCGTCAGAAGCCTTGAATCCTTTACCCGGTTCAAACTCAACCATGGCAAAATTGGCATTGGCGGTAGTAGCTGAAACACCTTCCGGCCTTTCCGAAACATACCCATCAATAATACCGGACTGCAGGGATACTCGCATAGCCGGGAAGTCTTCCAGAGCTGTTTTCTTGACAACATTGGGTATTTGATCAATTACCGTATAATGAAAGGTATTAAGCTGGGCAGTTATTTTAGCTCCGCTGAGTTCCTGCAAACTGGTTGCTTTTTCATATTTTGAACCCTTCTGAACAACTACCACCAGATCAGAACGATAATAGTGATCGGAAAAATCAATTGATTTTTTGCGGTCAGCCGTAGGGGACATACCAGCAATAATTGCATCAATGGTACCTGATTGCACCGCCGGAGGCAGGCCATCCCAGGGTGTCTTCACGATAACCAATTCTTTGTCCATACCTTCAGCTAGAATTTTGGCAATTTCCACATCATAGCCACCGGCAAAGTCTTTACTGCCAGAAATGGGAACTGCTCCATTTGAATTATCAGTCTGAGTCCAGTTAAATGGAGCATAACCACATTCCAGACCAACTTTAAACTGGTCCTTGGGCTGGGTTTGGTCGGCTGGTTGACCTGATTGATCTGACTTGCCGCAACCAACTACTGCCATACACAAGCCTAAAACCAGTACCAGGCACAAAACCAATCTTGACATCTTTTTCATTGTTAATCTCTCCTCCAATAATTTAATAATTTTCCCCATTATTTTATCAAGGTAATTGCCTCTCCTTGATCAAAACTGCGTTAGCATCTAAAGCCAGACCTGTTAATAATCATGACTAAACTACCGTACCTGACCTTTCACAGCTTCTAAGCCGGTAGTTAAACTTCATATATAAATACCATTGTTACACTTCGAGCAGAACAGACAAATTCCTTCAATCTTTTGTCCTACTCCAGATAATATAACACAAACTTTGCTAAAGCGTAGCTGAAGTTTTTTGTTTATGAAAAGCAGTTGGTACTTTACACATAACTATGCAAACCTGGTAATAAAACACTGACGCCAAAAAGGGTAAACATGACTATTACAAAACCGATTACTACCATCCAGGCACTTTTATTCCCTTTCCAATCATAGCTATGACGGGTATGCAGATAAGCTGCATATACCAACCAGGTAACTAAAGACCAGGTTTCTTTTGGATCCCAGGTCCACCAGCTGCCCCAAACCTCCTCAGCCCAAACTGCTCCGGTAATAATAACAATAGTTAAGAAGGTAAATCCCAATACTACCAGTTTATATATTCTTTCATCTACCTCCGGCAAACTCAAATCAGTTTCCTGAGCCCTTCCCAGATAAATAATTCCCAGACAGGCTGCCAACGCAAAAGAACCATAGGCAATTACTGCAGTGGCAACATGGGCATAAAGCCATCCACTCTGCAGAGCCGGCATTAATGGTCTAATTTCTGAAGAGAAGCTACTGGCCACGGATAAGAGTAGAATTGTCAGTAATGCAACTGATAGGTCGAATAGAGGTGAGACTAAATCCCGGCGAACCAATATAGCCAATATTAGTACCCCGCCGGCGAAAAGCAGGGTGAATTCATAAGCATTGGCAAAAGGAATTCGCCCCCCCATACTGGTTCTAACTACTAACATGACTATAAAAGTAATTACCGCCATAATTATAAGCATTGAGCTGATAAAATCACCATGCTTAATCGGTTTCCAAAGTCTTATCAGATTTACAATTACAGTGAACAACAATAAGGCAAAAAATATATCCAGTAATATATTTTCCATCAATTAGCCCCCTTTTTACCCCAAAATGCAAACCAGTAACGAATGCCCAAACCGGCTAATAAAATAATGAACCCTGCAAACACCATATATACACCAGAGTCCTGTTTAATCTGCAATCCTGAATAAGGATAAAAAGTATCAAAGCGCAGACTATATGAGCCCAGTTGAACCTCCTGACCCACTGGAATAATAGCCATATCTACTACTTTATCCTGCTGTAAAAGGGTTAACCATACATGGGGGTGGTCAGGCAAGGGGGTTTTGGATTGAATGCCGGTTTTATCATCCTTAAAATCCGGCAGAAATACTGCCTGAACTTTAACCTGTTGAGCTTCATCAAGTAGAAATAGATCCTTATCTTTCAGACTGATAATCGTTTCCGTTGTACCAGTCAGATTAGTTAACTGTATTGCCCATCCCCAGGTACTCTGATAAATTTTTAAACTGCCAGTTTTTAAGGGATGATTAACAGAAATACTTTGGTGGATATTTTTACCATGATAATTTATTAAGCTTAAATCACTGGTATATTGACGAGGTTGAAAATCGGGATAATAATCAATTTTAAAATCATTTAGCTTTAGTTGTCCTTCCTCAAAACCATAATTGTTCAAAGCTATTGTCTGTCCCCTGGCAATTTCAATAAAGGAACTGTGCGAATAACCCAGTGACCATAATGCGCCAATAAGTATAAACACTATCGCCAGATGCATAAATAGTGAGGCTAAACCAGAAATCTTTTTTCCCCATCGCAGTCGCCTGTAAGCACAGACCAGAATACTTAAGCACAACAGAATAATCAGCAGCTGAAACCACCATACATGATACAGATTGCTTAATCCCAAACCATTAATAATCATACTGGTAGTTCTGCCATAATGCTGCAAATAAAAAGTCGGGGTCTGACCCTGAGGTATAAATGTCCCCAGGGCACTTACAACACCGACAATTAACAATAAATATATAGCGGTCTGCATGGAAGCCAGCATCTGCGTCAATTGCTTTAACCATTTATTAATCATCATTTAAATTATAAACACCTCAGTATGCTTTTTCACCAATTACTTAAGCCCTCTGGCTTCACGGGCAATTTTGGCTGATTTATGAGCAATATCAATAGCTCTGCCCAGATTATTCAAGGTTTCAGTGGGATTATGGAAACCATATCCGTTGGTAACAACTACAAAATCAAGATACCATTGAGCCTGACGATGAAGTTCCCGGGCTTCCTTTAACTTCGCCTGGTCAACATCTGCTGCTGCCTGGCTAATCTTGAGTTCATTAATCGCTTCAACTACTGCCTCACCTGCCAGATCCTGAGTCTGTTTTACCTGACTTTGGATAGTTTCCACCCGGTTAATTAGCCAATCGGTTCCATTACGGTGGCAGGTGGTACAACTTTGTTCAATATTATTTAATGGACTTTGCCATACATGAGAACTGATTTTTTTATTACCTACTTTCGTGTAGGGCATATGACAGTCAGCACAGGCTAAACCTGCTGACTGATGGGTGCTGTTTATAAAGGTCTCATATTCAGCATGGCGCGGTTTTACCAATCCGGCACCTGAATCAGGATGAACCCATTCAGCAAAATCCTTTTCATCATAGTAAGCCAGAATCTGATCTGCTTTTACCCCTTTATCCCAGGGGAAAGTAATTTTCTTCGTTTCGGGGTAAAAATAATAGGTAACATGACATTGGGCACAGACCAGACTGCGCATTTCCTGTTGAGATATATTTTCTATATCTTTGCCTTGTCTCTGTAAAGCCTCAACCAGGGCCGGTCTGGTTAATCTTAATTCCATAGTTTTGGGATCATGGCAATCAAGACATCCAATTGGTTCAGTAATCTGTCCCTTCATTTCATCAAAAGACATCAAATAATACTTTTCACCATACTTTTGCATCATTTCCGGTACCTGAGTAGATTTACAGGTAAAACATGAAGCCCCGGCTTTTTTCCTGGCGGGATCAATAGCTAATATATCTTCAATAGTATATACATGGGCACGAGGCTCATTATACTCCTTGGAAAAGCCAAATCCGGCATATATAGCTGTCAAGTAAGGTTTAGTATCAAAATGCGAGGTTTTTTCTGTGTTGGCATAATTAGCCTGATAGCTATCCCAATGAGCAGGATAAAACTTTGCCCATTCACTGGAACTGGTTTCATTAGCAGCAATTTCTCCCTGAGGACCCTCCAATACCAGTTCATTATTACGGTTAAAAAAGAATATTCCCGCTGCCAGGACTAATACCAGAACCGGTATGGTAATCATCAGTAGCTTTTTGACTCTATCAGGACTCAAACTCTCACTTCCTCCCCATTATTTTTCATGAACTATTTCCTGATGACAATGGAAACAATTGCTTCCCCTATCATGACTGGTATCACCAATATCAGCCATGATATCACCATGACAACGCATACAATTATTCTGTAAAACTTTCCTGCTCAACTCTGTAGCGCGAATTTCAGCTGGAGTCGTATCGGTTACTACCCGATATACATCCCGGGTGCCAGTATAAGCGGCAAATAAACTGCCAGTTACCAGACCATGGGGGTCATGGCAATCACCACAAATAGCAGCATTAACATGAGGAGAGTGAAGATAGGTCGATACTTGTTCGTCCATTGCATGGCATCTGCCGCAAAACCCCGCTTCTGCCAATCCCAGTGCGGGAATCTTAACCATTAACATCATAGAAAAACCAAGGACCGCCAGAATAACCAGCCATATCAGCGTTTTCTTCATGTAGCCAGTACCATCTCCTTTCCGGGAAGTCTGATACTTCACTATACATATTTGGTTAAGCATTCCATACTGTGCAAATTACCCACAATTATTGTATTATTTCGACAGGCAAACAATATTATCCTGCCAAACAGAAATTGATTACCATAAATCATTATAATCATTTAGATTTAGTGAATAGAAATTGAAGGGACCAATGAAACAATTACTATTGTCCCGTTGGTCCCTGATATATGCATATTT
>JAAYBS010000140.1 GCA_012718855.1 Syntrophomonadaceae bacterium | reverse complement strand
CCGCATCATGAGTGGAGGGTCCATCAGCAGCAACTACCACGGTCATATTAGGTACGCATCTCATCAGGGCAATATCCTCTATAGCCTGATGTGAGCCGCCATCTTCACCAACTGTAATTCCGGCATGGGTAGCACACACCTTGACATTCAAACGGGCATAGGCAATAGAATTACGCACCTGTTCAAAAGCGCGCCCTGCCGCAAATATGGCAAATGAACTGGCATATACCACTTTTCCGCTGGCAGCCAAACCTGATGCTATACCCATCATATTTTGCTCAGCAATACCAACATTAATAAACCGTTCCGGAAATATCGCACCAAAATCAGCTGTCTTGGTTGATTTTGACAAATCTGCATCCAGTACCACTATATTTTCATGTAAATTCCCAATCTCAGCCAGGGCCTGTCCATAAGCATCTCTGGTTGCCTGCTTTTTCATCATCTTCCTCCTACCAATATTTTCACGAGAACCGTATGTGCCCGTAAGGTATCCGAGCATGCTGAAAAGTATCATAAATGTCATCCTGAGGAGTTGAAGACGACGAAGGATCTCTTTGGGAAATCCGTAATATTGGTTCTTTCCACTAACGAGACTCTTCGCTATCGCTCAGAGTGACACGCAAAAGCGCATTTTATCAGTAGTAATCGAATCCCCGTGACAATCTTAATTCAATTCTGCCAGGGCCCGCTTTACTTCCTCCGGTTTGGGAGCGGTGCCATGCCATTCAACCCGGTTTTCCATAAAAGAACAGCCCTTGCCTTTAATGGTATGAGCAACAATCACAGTAGGTTTACCCTGTAACTCCCGGGCTTCCTGTAATGCCTTCATGATTTCATAACTATTGTTTCCGTCAATCTCCAGCACCTTGCATCCGAAAGCCTGAAATTTATCCGGAATAGGCTGAGGTGACATAACGGTGGCAATCGGGCCGTCAATCTGCAAACCATTATAATCAACCATTATGGTTAAATTATCCAGACGGTAATGGGCCGCAGCCATAGTGGCTTCCCATACCATTCCTTCCTGCAATTCCCCATCACCCAGCAAGGTATATATACGATAAGATTTGGAATCCATCTTGCCTGCCAGAGCCATACCTACCGCCCATGATATTCCCTGCCCAAGACTCCCGGTAGAAGCTTCCACGCCAGCCAGTTTACGCATATCAGGATGTCCCTGCAATGCACTGCCCAATTTACGCAAAGTGCCCAATTGCTCACGGGGGAAAAACCCCTTCTCGGCCAAAGCGGCGTACAATACAGGAGCAGCGTGACCTTTACTGAGCACAAAACGATCCCGATCTTCCCAATCGGGTCTTTGCGGGTCCACCTGCATCTCCCAAAAATACAGACAGGCCAGAATATCAGCTGCTGACAGACTCCCGCCGGTATGACCTGAACCGGATTCTCCCAGCATGGTAATAATATTTCTTCTAATCTCCTGCGCCTTGCTGCTAACTAAATCCAAAGCTTCCTGCGTAATCTCTCTCACTTGTTCCTCCTGTATGCTTTTTTATTATTCTGCCCCCTGGCATGACTTTAAATTTAAATAAGCATGGATAAAATCATCTAAATTTCCATCCAGTACAGCATTGGCATTGCCTATTTCCAAATTGGTACGATGATCCTTAATCAACGTAAATGGATTTAAAGTATAGGTTCTGATTTGACTGCCCCAGGCAATCTCCTTATGTTCTCCCTTTAGCTTCTGCCGGCTGGCTTCAGCCTCCTGTTGCTTTATCTCAAAAAGTCTGGCGGCCAGAACCTTCATAGCGGCTGCCCGGTTGGCATGCTGAGAGCGTTCATTCTGACATTGAACTACAATTCCGGTGGGAATATGCGTAATGCGCACGGCTGAATCAGTCTTGTTTACATGCTGACCACCGGCTCCCCCGGAACGGTAAGTATCAATCCGTAAATCATCCGGGTTAATATTAATCTCCACCTCTTCGCTGACTTCCGGCAAAACTGACACCGAGGCAAACGAAGTATGACGACGTCCGGTGGAATCAAACGGAGAAATGCGAATTAAGCGATGTACACCAGATTCGCACTTTAGCTTTCCATAGGCATAATCTCCCTTTACCAGGAAAGTTACACTCTTAACCCCGGCCTCGTCCCCATCCAGAAAATCAAGGATATCTACTGTATAACCACTGGACTCTGCCCAGCGCGTATACATTCTCAACATCATCTGCACCCAATCCTGAGCCTCAGTTCCACCGGCTCCGGCATGCAGGGAAACAATAGCATCGTTCCGGTCATGTTCTCCGGAAAACAATATCAGCAGCTCATAATCGCGAAACTCCTTGCATAAAGCCTCCAAATCACGAACCGTTTCCCGAAATAACTCGGCCTCCTGCTCCGCTTCAGCCATCTCCAATAAATCGTCAATATACTGGGCTCTATTTAGAAGAGCTTCATAACGATTTACTCCATCGCGGAGATCACTGATTCGCTTTAAAATCGCCTGAGCTTCGTTATTATCATTCCAAAAATTTTCCTGGGTAGTCTTTTTCTCCAGTTCGGAAATTAGTCGAATTGAATTATCCAGGTCAAAGAGAAACCCTCATTTCCTTTAATCTGGCTATGATTTCCTTACATTCTGTTCTGGGGTCTTCCATCAACAGCATTCCCTCCCCATTAACTCACTACTCAACATCAGCAGTAGCCGGTTCGAAATAATCATACTTCTTCTTTAGAATAACAATATCTACACGCCGATTCATGGCCCGGCTCTGATTATCCTCATTGGGTACCAGCGGGCGAAACTCTCCATAACCGATAACAGATAACTTTTCTGCCGGGATACCGGCACCTTCATTGAGAACATGTACTACACCGGAAGCTCTTAATACTGATAATTCCCAATTGGAAGGAAACCGTGCCGTATTAATAGGTAAATTATCCGTATGCCCCTCTACACGAATATAGTTGGGCAATTTGGCCAAAGCTTCACCTATCTGGCTTATAATCGAATAAGCCTCCGGAGTAAGCTCATCTGAACCACTGGCAAACAGCAGGGTGTCCTTGAAACTAATTACCAGACCTCGTTCCTGTTCATAAACCATGATG
>JAAYBS010000139.1 GCA_012718855.1 Syntrophomonadaceae bacterium | reverse complement strand
CTATTGATATACCCTATTTGTCAGGCTATAAATAATTTATAAATAACCTTCTTTTAACAATACTCTGAATCACCATAACTAAAATAACACAATTAATAATTCAATAAAAATCAGCGGAAATCCCCCTGTCGGGGACTACTGATGTGTTCAACCCTATGGGTATGAACACAATTAAGGTTGCTGTGCCCGAAGGGTCTGTGTAATCAGCGTCTATTAAAAATCCCGTCAGGTCAAGTCAGGTTCTAAAATATAATACGGAAATCGGAAGTTAAATTGTTTACTAGACGGTTTTTAACTTCCTCTTTTTTTTGGTTGGGGGGGATAACTTCGTTCAACCTGTCAATGGTCACAATTAATGTATCATTGTATAATGTGGGGTGGAGGGGGAGAGGCATGCAACAATTATTTAAGCGCATTAAGCTATTAACCAACGGAAAATACAAAATTCCTTATTGCAGTTGTCTGTTTATTGAAGACGAAATTAATTGCCTGATAGATTCCAGCCCGCCGGATGAGGAAATGATACATCTGGAAAATCGGCCCATTGATATGATTATTAACAGTCATGGTCACACCGACCATTGTTCCCGTAACTATTGTTTTCCCTCAGCTCAGGTTTTACTGCACCCATTTGAACATCAGCGTGTGGTGTCGGGCGAAACTTATTTACACGATTATGGATTTAACCATTTTCCGGATAATCCCCTAAAAGATATATATCTGGATGCAGTTAAATTTCATTCCCGGGCAGCAGACGGTGAATTAACCGATGGTCAGGTAATTTCAACCGGTAATGTCGAAATACAGGTAATGCACTTACCCGGCCATACCAGCGGTCATTGCGGGTTTATTTTTCCCCGGGAAGGTTTTATATTTACTGCTGATATTCACCCTGATTTGAAACCTTTTTATGCCATGATTGACAGCGACATAGACGAATTCATTATTTCCATAGAAAAGATTCGCCAGCTTAATCCTGATATATTGGTAGCGGGACACGGAAGTATAGTAATAAAGGATAAAATATCCCAACGGTTGGCAGCTTATCGGGATGAATTGTTTCTACGGGAAGAAAAAATACTGAAATTGATAAAGGCGGGCAAACATACGGTTGAGGAAATGGCCGGAGAAGCGATTACTTTTGAGGGTAAATTTCCCGCACCCCGGGAAATCTTCTTTCTGCATGAATGCGTAATGGATTGGAAACATCTGCAGAGATTGGAACGCTTGGGTAAAGTAGTTGCTGAGGATAATCATTATTATCTCCGTTGAGGAAGTTAACTGCGTTCCCAGTCAAATGATGATATAACGGTTTGGGTCTTTACTAGTTTAGCTGACTAAACTACAATGATATTGTCGAATTATATGTAAGGAGGTTGTGATGATTTGAAAAGAAAGCTGGTATTAATTTTAGCGTTGTGTCTGGCCCTGGGACTGTTTTTGAGTGGATGTAGTTCCAATGCTGATAAGGGGGACAAGAATCAGCCACCTGCAGGTACAGACACATCCTGGCAGGAGATTCAGGATAAGGGTTATTTTGTAGTTGGTTTGGATGATGCTTTTCCTCCCATGGGATTTCGTGATGAGAAAAACGAAATAGTTGGTTTTGATATTGATCTGGCTAAAGAAGCTGCCAAAAGAATGGGTGTAGACGTGAAATTCCAGCCAATTTCCTGGGATGCCAAAGTGGAAGAACTGGACAGCGGTAATATTGATGTAATCTGGAACGGCTTAACTATTACTGAAGAAAGACAGAAGCAGATGCTCTTTACTGCTCCCTATATTCAGGATCGGCAAATAATAGTAGTATTACCTGACTCCGATATTAAGACCAAGGCGGATCTGGCCGGTAAAAAAATTGGCATTCAGGCGGCCAGCAGTGCAGTTGACGCTGTAGAAGCAGACAAAGCTACTTATGAACTTATTAAAGATAAACTGTTAGAGTTTGATTCCAACGATCTGGCCATGCGTGATCTCAAAGGTGGCGGACTACAAGCCGTAGTAGTTGACGAAGTGGTGGGCCGTTATTATATTTCCAAACATCCCAATGAATATCGGGTTCTGGAAGAGAATTTCGGGGTTGAGGATTTTGGAGTAGGTCTGAGATTAGGTGACAAGACTTTCCACGCTGAGCTGGAAAAGGCTTTAAATGCTATGAAAGCTGATGGAAAAGCAGCGGAAATTTCCCAAAAATGGTTTGGAGAAGACATTATAAAGAAATAGGCATATCCATTGCAATTTGATAGAATTGATTTGGACAGGCTAACCTGGTTATAGTTAGCCTGTCTTTATCCGTTGCACCTTAAACAAAAAGGGGATTTATATGGATTATGTTTTAACTCTGATGCCATCCATGCTTAAGGGCTGGACGGTTACACTGCAAATATTTTTTATAGTTCTGATATTTGCTCTGCCACTGGGTGTAATAATGGGTATTGCCCGCCTGTCAACTTTTAAACCCCTGGCCTGGTTTATGGAACTGTATGTATGGTTGTTTCGTGGTACTCCATTATTGCTGCAGTTGTTGTTCTGGTATTTTGGTCTGATGGCAGTGGGTCTTAGATTGGAACGTGAAATGGCTGTATATGTTGCCTTTGTATTAAATTATGCAGCTTATCTGGCGGAAATATTTCGTTCCGGTATTCAATCAATTGACAAGGGACAATATGAAGCTGCTGATGTTCTGGGTTTAAATCGTAAACAGACTATGAGTCAAATAGTCCTGCCTCAGGTATTCAAACGGGTTATGCCCCCGATTGGTAATGAAGTTATTAATCTGGTCAAAGATACGGCTCTGGTATATATAATTGCTATGAGTGAATTATCACGGGCGGCCAGAATTCATGCAGTACGGGATGAAAATTTGATCCCGTTTGCTATTGCCGCAGTATTTTATCTGCTTATGACTGCTATTGTACAGCAATTTTTTAAATGGCTGGAATCAAAGCTGGATTATTATCGTTAGGAGCGACAAAAACTATGGCTATGTTGCAGGCAACCGATATTCATAAAAAGTTTGGCCACCTGAAGGTTTTAAAAGGAGTTTCCCTGCAGGTGGAAAAAGGTGAGGTTATCGCTATTATCGGACCGTCGGGTTCAGGGAAAAGTACGCTTTTACGCTGTTTGAACCGTTTGGAAAGAATTGATCAGGGTTGTATTGAAATTGAGAGTGAGACCATGGCTAAAAATGGTCCTAAAGGTTGGGCGGTATATAGTGATGAGAAAGATATTGAACGTATGCGGCGTAAAATGGGTATGGTATTCCAGAATTTCAACCTGTTTCCGCATAAATCCGTACTGGAAAACCTTATGCTGGCACCAGTACTGGTAAACGGTATGGGTAAAACGGAGGCGGAAAAAATTGCCCGTGAGTTATTAGATAAAGTAGGTTTATCTTTTAAGGCGGATAATTATCCTTTTGAGTTGTCGGGGGGACAGCAGCAACGGGTTGCTATTGCCCGGGCCCTGACGCTGAACCCTTCCATTATGTGTTTCGATGAGCCTACTTCTGCGCTGGATCCGGAATTAACCGGTGAGGTACTGCATGTTATGCGGGATTTAGCATTGGAGCATATGACCATGATTGTAGTTACACATGAAATTGGCTTTGCCCGGGAAGTAGCCAATCGGGTAATTTTCATGGATGACGGGTTAATTGTAGAACAGGGAACTGCTGAAGAAGTATTGCTAAATCCAACTCAGGAACGTACCAAATCATTTCTGGGTACAGTTCTCATGGCACGATAGGGCATAGTCTAACTTACACTATTTTGAACCTGACTTTACCTGATTCTTACTGACTGGACCTGACAATATATTATTCAGACAATCAGGAAATCGACCGATAGATGAGGAAGGACACAGACCTACCGGGTGCAGATAACACTGTCTTTGGTTTATTTATATTCTTAATAATAAAAATCGTTAAAAAACTTAAATAAATTTAAAACCTAGGCAGAGTAAGGTAATTTATAACTGACTATAACAAACCATATTAATTATTATTTGAAATAAAAACAGCGAAAATCCGCGTAATCTGCGTCTATTATGGGTACGGTACTCATGGCGCGCTAGAACATGAAGACCAGGCGGACTAAAACTTAAATTTATTTGACACAGATAAACACAGATTTAAAAAAAGATTATCACAGATATTTTATTATAATTATTAATCAAAATTAATGTTGTAACATTTATTAAAAAATAATTTCAGGTAAAGTCAGTAAAAAGTCAGATCCAGTCAGGTTCAAAAAAATTAAATAATTTAAGATCAAACTGACATCTGACTCTCCATAAATATACTGATGCCATATTAAATAAAAAAAATAATCAGCGGAAATCCGCGTAATCTGCGCAATCAGCGTCTATTAAACCCCCTGGGAGGTGCAAAATTGAGGAAAAAGCAGTTTGCCGTAATTGGAATAGGTCGTTTTGGTGAAAGCCTTATATCTGAGCTGGTCAGGCTGGGTCATGAGGTATTGGCAATTGACACAGATGAAAACCGTGTAGATGATATTGCCAGCATTGCTACTCAGGCAGTTCAGGCTGATGCCATGGATGAAAAAGTGCTTAAAGCTCTGGATATAGTCAATTTTGATGCCGTAGTTGTGGCTATTGGCGGAGATGTGGAAGCCAATATATTAACCAGCATTACTCTTAAAGAAATAGGAGTTAAAAAAATTATTGCCAAAGCCCATAATACCATGCATGGTAAAGTGCTGGAAAAGATGGGGATTAATATGGTTCTGTATCCGGAACGGGATATGGCAATTCGCCTGGCCCGTAACCTGGTATCAACCAGTATTATTGAATATATTGAGTTATCGTCTGACCACGGGATTTCTGAACGAACCGCACCACTTAATTTTGTGGGTAAATCTCTGGAAGAAAAAGCTCTGAGGCAAAGAATGGATATTACCATTCTGGCGGTACGCAGTGGTTCCGAAATTATTGTATCCCCCCAGGCAGACTATCGCATTAAAGCCGGCGATATCATCGTTGCCCTGGGGCCTGTCAAGCAGTTGGAAAAACTGCATGAAATGGATTAATTACTTATGAACACCAATAATGTTTCACCGCCAAAGGTACTGATAATTTCATTTTTAATCTTTTTGCTGACAGGTACGTTATTGTTGTATTTGCCTGTAGCTGTTAAAACTGGCTCTTCTGACTTTATGACCGCCTTATTTACTGCTACTTCCGCTTTATGTGTAACTGGATTGGTAACAGTAAATACTATTGCACACTGGTCGGTTTTTGGACAGGTTGTCATATTATTGCTTATCCAGGTAGGCGGACTGGGAGTGATGACTTTTGCCACCTTTTTTGTCCTCCTTTTAGGACAGCATATAAATTTGAAACAAAAACTGGTAATGCAGTATGCACTAGGCAAAAGCTCCATGGAGGACATTATCGGTATATTTCGCTATTTATTAATATTTTCCATTATGATTGAGTCGGTAGGAGCTTTAATTCTGTTCATTAATTGGATACCTGAAATGGGTTGGGGGAAATCTCTCTGGTATGGAATTTTTCACTCGGTTTCTGCTTTTAATAATGCCGGCATTGATTTATTTGGCAACAGTTTACAGGGATTTACCGGCGACTGGGTGGTAAATATCACGATATCATTGCTTTTTATTATAGGCAGTTTAGGCTTTCTGGTAATATATGAAATTATTAATTATCGGGAAAGACGGCAACTTAGCTTACATGCTCGAATGGTGCTGATTGGTACCGGATTGGTGGTGGCTTTAGGGGCGGTAATGTTCCTGCTGGTAGAATATAATCATGCCTTGATACAGTTGCCCTGGACGGAAAAAATATTGGCCTCCTATTTTATGGCTGCTACCCGTACCTGTGGATTTGCTACTATAGACATGTCCACCACCATGCTGCCCACCCAAATAATGATGATGGGGTTAATGTTTATTGGCGGAGCACCAGGTTCCACATCTGGAGGTATTAAAGTTACCACTTTCCTTTTGCTTTTATTAACCGTTTTAAGCGTATTCAAGGGGCGTAAAGAAGTTGAGTTTGCCGGCAGAAGAGTGTCAGCAACAGATGTGTTTCGGGCAATTACAGTAGCATTGGTCTCGGCAATGGTAGTTTTTATGGTTACAATTGTAATTGCTTTACAGAATCATGATTTGGCACGTATTTTATTTGAAGCTGTATCGGCAACTGGTACTGTGGGGCTTAGCCTGGGAATTACTCCGGAATTAAATAATCTCGGGCAGATAATGCTGGTACTGGCGATGGTATTTGGTCGATTGGGACCGGTTACCATCGGATTAGCGATGGCTTACCAGCCCCAACAAGCTAATATACGGTTTCCTGAGGAAAGAATAATAATTGGCTAGTTTAAAATATTAGTTACTTACCTCCTGTAAGTACTTCAGATCATCTTTGCATATAATACCTGGGACCTGATTCCAACCCGTCATTGACCGGAAACCAGATTATAGTCCTGCAAAGTTGAAGTAACGCTAAAATCACCGTCAATGAATTCCCTTTTTACCATACCGACTCCGGCAGCATAATACTCGTAGACGATACTGGTAGAGTCAGGATTGGTTATTTTTATTTGCAGGCAATCCGAAAAATCGCCTGCCGGAGTCATCACCCGGGCATCAATTGCTACTATTTCCCGGGTTTCATTATTGTTTTTCCAGACAGTACCCTTCTCTAGCGGGCTTTTTAAAATTACAGTTTGATCATTGGAATTAAAACCGCTCTCCAGCATGTTTTCCTGCTCATATTTTTCCCCGGCAAAGAAAACCCTGGTAATGGCCCTATCATCTACTTGAAATACTTCTGCGACTACGGTGCCGCCATTATCAACATAAGTTTGGGCCTGATTGTTTTTTACAAAAGGCATTTCCCTGATAAAGGAGGCATACTCGTTGCCTTCACCCAAATAATCCCACATATTGTTGATACCAACCGGGAAATAATCAGAGGGTTTGGATGTAACTTCTGCCTGGGGATTATTACATCCGACTAAGCCGATGATCAGCATGCCAGTAATAAGTATAAGTAAAATTTTTCGCATAATGTTTTACCTTCCTCCAGTTCTTATATTGCCTATACGAAATGAATTATATTATCCTTTCATTTATATATTAGATAAGTTTCGATTAACTTATTATACCCTGAATAATAAAGAAAGGGCCTTGTTGGAAATTGTCTGATAATTCATAATATTAATTATATTAATTATTAACTGGGGGAGAGATTATGGAGCTAAGAACAGTAAATTATTGGAGAGATGATGAAATTGCTACAGTACAGTTAAATCGTCCGGAAGTGTTGAATGCGATTAATGAAGATGTTCTAGCAGATCTGGCCGAAGTGACCCGCAGCATAATAAATGATGATAAGATTCGGGTAGTGGTATTGACCGGCAACGAACAGGCTTTTGCGGCCGGTGCCGACATAAAAAGTTTTGTTGCTTATAATCCTTCTGATGCACACAAGTATATTCATAAAGTACAGAAAGGAATGAGCCAACTTTTATCGCTGGGTAAGCCTACCATAGCATCAATTGCTGGTTATGCGGTAGGCGGTGGTTGTGAATTGGCCATGGTTTGTGATCTGCGCATTGCAGCGGATAATGCTGTTTTTGGATTACCGGAAATTAATCTGGGTATTGTTCCGGGAGGAGGGGCTACCCAGAGACTAACCCGCCTGGTAGGAGAGGGTAAAGCCAAAGAACTGGTTTTTCTGGGGAGTATGATAAATGCACAAAAAGCCCTGGAGTACGGCATAATAAACTTTTTAGTACCATTGGCGGATTTAAAAGAAGAAACGATGAAACTAGCCCGTAAATTATCCCGTAAGCCACCGGTAGCTATTCAGGCGGCCAAGGAATTAATTAATCTAAGTTTTGATGTAGATATATTTAATGGATTAATGATGGAAAAAGAGAAGTTTGCCTATCTGTTTTCTACTGAAGATCAGAAAGAAGGCATGAATGCTTTTCTGGAAGGCCGCAAGGCTGATTTTAAAGGCCGCTGATACAACACACCAACTAAAGTTGATTAAATATAAAAATAAATGTATTTATGTTTTTCATTTAATATTAGCCGGTCGTATTTACGTTAGAATTTTCCCAAAATGTGTGTTCCATGTTATCATTTACTATATGGATCGGCATAAGTTTGGGGGGAGTTGGATGAATTTAGAGGAACAGACGTTGTTCCATAGGCGGGCTTTTCTAAAATTACAAAAAAAAGACCAGCCGGTGTCTCTGGGCAGGCAAATTAAACAAAATGCAATGGAAAGGCCCGACCATCCAGCAATAATATACGATGATCAGGTCATAACTTATAAACAATTTGATCAAATTAGTGATAGGTATGCCTGCTATTTTCAAAATCAGGGTTTTCGTAAAGGTGATGTAGTCGCCATTTTGTTGTCTAATCGACCGGCTTTTTTATATGCGGTTACCGGATTAAGTAAACTGGGAGTAATTACAGCACTGATAAATAGTGAACTTCGCGGAGAGGTATTGGCTAAAAGTATAAATACAGTTCAGGCCAGAGCAATAATAATTGGACATGAGTTCTTGTCATTATATAAAGATTTGGCCGATCGTATCAGGCTTTACTCTCCTGGACGTCTGTTGATTGAAACTGAAGATCAGGATATGGAGATTCAACCTCCCTACGAAAATCTGAATCGGCTTTTGCCTGGTGAAGATGTAGTGTTCACACCTGAGGAACAGATAAACAGTGATGATGTACTGGCTTATTTGTTTACTTCCGGCATATCCGGATCACGAAAATGTGTGCCCATCAGGAATCAAAGATTTTTAGCCTACGGTCATGTTTTGGGGGGCTATGGTTATCTGCATCGGGACAGTATTCAGTATATGGTGGCACCACTGCATTTAAATAGTGGTTTCGGGGCCTGTTTTTCCGGGATGGCAGTGACAGCGAGCACTATGGTCTTAAGGCAGCGCTTTTCACTTAAACATTTTTGGGATGATGTGCGTAAATATCGTATTGATTATTTTGTCGGAGTAGGAGAAATGTGCCGCTACCTTTATAATCTTCCTCCGAGAGAAGATGATGGCGAAACCACATTAAAAACAGTAATGGTCAATGGTATGTTGGGAGTATTGGTAGAACCTTTTAAAAATAGATTTAAACTGGATCATGTTGTAGAGATCTATGGTAATACTGAAGGATTTGGAGGCACTTTAAATTACGAAGAAAAGCCGGGTATGTGCGGCAACCTTAATCTGGAAGGTATTCGTATAGGTGAAGTAGTTCACTGTAATTTTATAACTGAAGAAATATTACGCGATGAAGATGGATGGGTTATTAAATGTAAACCAGGGGAAACCGGACTATACCTGTGTGAGATTAATGAAGCTACTCCTTTTGATGGATATATTAATGATCCGGAGGCAACTGCTGCCAAAATAATCGAAAATGTATTCCAACCGGGAGATAAATATTTTAATACCATGGATTTGATGGTTCTTTATGAAAATGATGATATATCATTTGCAGATCGTCTGGGAGCAACTTACCGCTGGAAGGGTAAAACCGTCTCAGCCCATGCGGTTGCTGATGTAATTATTAAGTTCTTTGGCCCGATTGAAGATGCTTATGTATATGGGGTTAAAGTCCCCGGTATGGAAGGCAGATGCGGCATGGCGGCCATTACTTTAATTGAGGGCGAGAAATTGGACTGGAAGAAATTCAGTGATTATATAGGCAGGCGCATGCCCGAACATGCCAGACCTTTATTTATTCGTCTATGCAAAGCGGGAAATGAGTCAGAATATCTGACCGAATGCCGGGAGCAGTTAAAAAGTGAGAACTATTCACCGGTATTAATAAATGATCCGTTATATTATTTTAACCCGGAGAAAGATGGTTATTATCCTTTAACACCTGAAATTTATGAGTTAATTCAGCAAGGTAAAATAGCTTTTTAAAGCCAAATATTATCTTATGGGGGGATATAAATGAACCTTTGGGAATACTCATGGATTGATGATGCTGCTTATGCCCGTCTGGATGAATTGCAGGAGACCAACTTTGCCTTTAAAAAATTTAAACAGACAAACCGTTATTATAAAATCCTTTATGATATCTTGTATCCGGATGTCAGTTGGTCTACGATGAACAATGTTATTTATAATAATCAGACTTTATGTCTGAGACATTTCCCCAGTCGCAAAAAAGGCGATGCCAAACGGCCGGTTCTGGTTCTGCCGCCTCAGGCAGGCCACCATTCCAACCTGGCAGATTATTCAACTGCCCAGAGCCTGGTTAGAGTATTTCAACGCTATGGTTATGATGTTTATGTATGTCACTGGTTGTCAGCCACGCATGAATTTAAGGATTTGGGTCTGGCTGATTATATACGCCTGACTGATGAGGCCGTAGAGGCAGTACGTGAACGTACCGGAGTATTTAAGATTCATCTGGTTGGCCAGTGTCAGGGCGGATGGCAGGCAGCTCTTTATACCTCATTGCATCAGGATAAAATATCCACTTTGGTAACTGCTGCTGCCCCGGTTGATGTACAGGCCGCTCCTTCTGAAATTGTTGAAAATGCACAACTACCCATGGAGTTTTTTGAATTCCTGGTCGCCTGTGGTAATGGACGTATGAATGGAAAGTACATACTATGGGGATTTAAGGCTATGCAGGCCGAGGAACATTATATCCATAAATATTATCGTCTGTGGAATATGATTAAGGATGGCGATGAAGATGCTATAAAAAGGTTTATTCATTTTGAGAATTGGTATGAGTATACGCAGTATTTGCCCGGAAGTTTCTATCTGGAAGTTATTAAAAATATTTTTAAAGAAAACAATCTTACTAAACCCGGTAGTTTTTTCATAGATGGAGAACCAGTTGATTTACGGAACATTAATTGTCCGGTTATAATAATGGCAGGTAAAAAAGATCATATTACCCCGCCCCCTCAGGCTTTCGCCCTGAAGAACCTGATAAGTACTCCGCCGCAGGATGTGGTGGAAATCCTTACTGAAGGAGGACATATAGGTACTTTAATGGGAACAGAAGCCTTACGTGAGGATTGGACGGCAGTTAATGAAGTACTGCAGTTGGCTATTTAAAAGGTATAGAATATAATGGAATAAACCTTAGTATTGCTTAACAATAAAAAATATAATCGTAATTTAAAAAACCTATTTGAGAATAATAAATGAATGGAGCAATGATAAATGAATCTGGGGAAATACTTTGACTCCACACCGGGTACAGGAGTGTTCTCGACCGCTGATGCAGAAGGTAAAGTAAATGCAGCCATATACAGCAAACCATATGTAATAGATGATAATACTGTAGCATTTCTGATGGCAGAACGGTTGAGTCACCAGAATTTACAATCTAATCCTAATGCCCATTTTCTTTTTATTGAAGAAGGCCCTGGATGGAAAGGTAAGCGGCTTTATTTAAAAAAAGTCCGTGAGGAAAGCAATACAGAACTGGCTCGTTCTTTGGTGCGTCGTTCCAATGTTGATCCGGAAAAAATTGATATTAACCTGGTTTATTTCCAATTGGAAAAAGTGTTGCCTTTAACTGGCGGGGAGTAGTAAAAAATTATTATTGGGTTTTAAATCTGCGGTAACGGCAGGTTGAAATATTTTTGAAAGGGGATGTTGAAATGAATAGCGACCAATACAAAGAGATCCTTAAAATGGCAATCGAAAATGAAGTTGAAGCGGCTGAATTTTACCAGGGGGTGTATGACAAGACGCAGGATGCCAGTCTGAAAGATATCTTTGGTAAACTGGCAAACGAAGAACGGGGACATCGTAAAATGTTGGAAGGTTTTTTCAACAATGAGTCCAAACCTTTAAAATTTAAAGAAACCAGTGATTATAAAGTAGCTGAATCTGTAGAAATGCCCAGACTTTCAATGGATATGAAACCGGCTGATGCTATTGCCCTGGCTATGAAAAAGGAACAGGAAGCTATGGAAATGTACCAGGCTTTTGCGGCAGCCAGTGATGACGCTGGACAAAAAGAAACCTTTGAAAATTTAGCCCGTATGGAACAATCACACAAAACTCACCTCGAAGACCTGTACAGCACTATGGCATTTCCCGAAGTATGGTAAAAATAATAAAAGCCAGGCAAAAATACTTGCCTGGCTTTTATTATTTATGATTTTCGACATA
Organism: Syntrophomonadaceae bacterium; assembly: GCA_012718855.1. Classification (GTDB taxonomy): domain Bacteria; phylum Bacillota; class Syntrophomonadia; order Syntrophomonadales; family Syntrophomonadaceae; genus JAAYBS01. The sequence goes on along the minus strand of JAAYBS010000139.1, from coordinate 25 downwards.
ATAACAGAGAATAAAAATATTTGGG
>JAAYBS010000138.1 GCA_012718855.1 Syntrophomonadaceae bacterium | reverse complement strand
GGTAGTGGGCTATCGCAGATTTGGACTGAGAAGCGATCATCGTAACGCTATGCTTAGAAATACAGTTACCTCACTGTTGGATGCAGAGAAGATAACTATTACCGAAACCAAAGCCAAAGACATCAGACGTCTGGCTGATCAAATGATTACTCTGGGAAAACGGGGCGACCTGCATTCCAGACGTCAGGCTCAGGCTTACCTGATGAGTGATGATGTAGTTTACAAATTATTTACCAAATTAGCAGATCGCTACAGCGACCGTACAGGTGGATATACCCGTATAATTAAAACTGGATTCCGCAAGGGTGACGGTGCCCCGATGGTGATAATTGAATTAGTGGACTAGTAACATGATCAGGCTGGACCAGGTTAGTTATACCTATGCGAACAGTATTAGTCCGGTAATAAAAAATATTACCCTGAATGTAGAAGCGGGGGAAAAGCTGGTCGTACTGGGCAAAAACGGCTCAGGTAAATCCACTCTGGCCAGGTTGATGAATGCCAGCCTGGTACCTGATACAGGTAACCTGACAGTAAACGGGCTTAATTCCCGGCAAGCAGAAAACCGAAGAATTATTCGCCAACAGGTGTCTTTGCTGGGAGCGATGCCGGATCACGGTTTTGTATCTAATTTAGTGGAAGAAGACATAGCATTTGGACCTGAAAATTTGGGGCTTCCCCCCAGTGACATAAGAAAAAGAGTTGATACTGCTCTTAACCTGGTATCAATGGAGGATTATGCTACATATCCTCCTTATCTTTTGTCCGGAGGGCAAAAACAACGTATTGCCCTGGCTGGAATGCTGGCCATGCAACCCGCCGGTATGATAATAGATGAATCCCTGGATATGTTATCCCGACGGGGTCGAAGCGAAATGATAAACTTACTCGTAAAAATAAGCCGGGAACAAGCTACCACATTGGTGCTGATAACGCAAAGCATCGAAGATATCTGGTGGGCAGACCGGGTAGCAGTTCTGGAACAGGGAGAAATAAAATTACTGACTACTCCCCGGCAGCTTTTATTGCAACTGCAACTAATTGAGGAAATGGGTCTGCAGCTGCCTGAAATAACCAGAATAATTCAAAGCATAAACCAGATGGCAGGAACAACCATACCGGCAGACATTACTGAGCTGAATACATTGGTGGAGATATTATGCCCATTACTTTAGAACAGGTTTCATTCTCCTGGCAACCGGAGGGAGTATTTCAAAACCAGGTGCTGAACAACATAAGTTTTTCTCTGCATGAAGGGGAAATAGCTGCTCTATTGGGACCGGAAGGTGCCGGTAAAACTACCCTGCTGCAAATTATGGCCGGACTTTTAAAACCGGAGCGGGGTAGAGTAAAACTGGATGGCAGAACCATCAAACATCCGGGTGGATATGATGGGCAAATCGGGATGTTGTTTCAGTTCCCGGAACAGCAAATATTTGAATTGAATATATATAATGAAATAGCTTTTGGACCAAAGAATCAGGGTTTGACAGGAAAAAAGTTACAAACGGTTGTTTATCAGGCTATGCACAGCGTTAATTTAAAACCAGAGGAATTTTTAGAACGACATACGGATAATATTAGTAGTGGAGAAAAACGACGCGTAGCCATAGCCGGTGTTCTGGCCATGCAACCGCGTTATTTATTACTGGATGAACCCCTGGTGGGTTTGGACTATGAAGCTGCTACGGCAGTAATAGAATGTTTACATAATATAAATCAGCAACACAATATAGCTATGGTTATAGTAGCCCATAAACCGGATAGATTGCTGCCATTATTTAACCGCTATTTAATACTGAAATCAGGGCAATTAATCAATGACTTTTCACCTCAATCAGCCTTATCAACTGCACAAATATTACAACAGGCGGACATTGACTTACCAGTTAGTCTGGACTTAATTCAGCATCTGGCTGAAGCAGGCGGGGAGTGGTCTGAAATTACCACCGATCCTGACGAGATTTACCGGCAAATTGCTGCACGCATTCGGAACAAGAAGGGAGAAAAATAAAGTGGGTCTGCGCATGGGTCAATATTTACCTCTCGATTCACCAATACATCGGCTGGACCCGCGTACCAAACTACTGGTAACTATATTGCTGGGGTTGGCCTGCTTTAAAGCGCCATACCCGTGGGGAATTATTATGGTGGTGAGCATAATTCTGATTCTGGTTACAGCCAGTCGCGTGCCACTATACCATTATTTGCAGGATCTGCGGCCTTTTGCCTTGATTATATTAATTACAGCTGCCATTCAACTATTCCTGACACCAGGAGATTATTTAATCGGTTATCCGCCGTTGATTATTACGCAGCAAGGAATAGCAGCAGCTATAGCACTATTAATACGTATAACCGGCATACTTATATTGGCCCGATGGTTGACGGCCACTACCCGTCCGGTGGAATTAAGCAACAGTCTGGAAACCTTGCTTCATCCCTTAAAACGAATCGGTTTTCCGTTACATGAATTATTAATGATAATGACCCTTAGTCTCAGTTTTATTCCGCTGCTGGGTGAAGAAACTGTAAGAATACAAAGAGCTCAAGCTGCCCGGGGTGCTAATTTGCACACCGGAAACCTGCTGTCAAGAATGAAAAGAATAATAGCTATTATAGTACCTTTACTACGGGGAGCAATGCAAAGAGCCGCTTACCTGGCCGAAGCTATGGAAAACCGCGGCTATGAGGCAGGAGGACACCGTACCCATCTTTATCAGCAAAAAATGGCCATATCCGATTATGGACTATGTACAGCGGTGGTTGCTGCGGTAATTTTAATCCTCTAAGGAGAACAATATGCATAGAATTAAAATGATAATTGAATATGATGGCAGTAACTATCATGGCTTTCAAATCCAGCCTAACGCCCATACCATTCAGGCAGAAATAGAAAGTAGTATAGAAAAACTGACCGGAAAACCAGCCAGGATTATAGCAGCGGGGAGAACTGACAGCGGAGTACATGCTCTGGGTCAGGTAATTGCATTTGATACCGACTCCAGCATCCCGCCTGAAAAATGGCAATTTGCCTTAAACAGCGTATTACCAGTTGATATAAGAATAATCAACAGTTCATTAACCCGGTCTGATTTCCATCCCCGGTTTGATGCTATTAGTAAAAACTATATTTATAAAATTTATCGTCAGCGCAGCGGAAGCACCTTTTATCGTAAATATGCGTTATTATACTATGAGGACCTGGACCTGGGAGCTATGCAAACAGCATGTAAATATTTTACCGGCCGGCATAACTTTCAGGCTTTTTGTGCCAGCGGCAGCTCGGTTAAAGGATATGAACGTGAAATTATAAATTGTCAATGGAAGCAGGAACTGCCCTTTTTGACTCTGGAAATATCAGCTAATGGCTTCTTATACAATATGGTTCGCATAATAGTGGGTACCATGCTGGAAATTGGGCGACACAGCTATCCCCCCTATACCGTACAACAAATGTTAAACTCCGGATACAGAATGGAGGCCGGACCGACCGCGCCACCTCAGGGATTATACCTGCAAAAAGTTGTTTACGGGGAATAATCATACTTGTTAATCTACAGGTTTTGGTAAATAAATATTCTGTCGCCCGGACTCCGCATGGGATACACCTACTGCTTGTCTTGCGCCTCCAGGGGGACGTTTCGATTCCGCGTCCGTGCGGGGCGTTACTCTCGTCCCATCCGTGGGGCTCGCCCCCTTAAGTCGCTTCGCCTTCGCAGGGTGTTTCTGCCATGCTCCGTCAACGGCTCCTGAATATTAATTTCCAAAACGGTTTAAAGAATAATCCATATTTTAAAACGGGAATTTATTGACAAGCACTATACATTTTCGATAGAATATTAGGGTAGTCTCTAAAGGTAGGCCTGCTTCCTGCCCCGTTAGCGGGTCCCGGTGAGATAGATGTATCGTAAGTACAGGAGGGAACATCGTGAAATCGTATATGGCGAAGCCAACAGAGGTTGACCGCGCTTGGTATGTAATTGACGCCAGCGGCCAGACTCTTGGGCGACTCTCTTCAGAAGTGGCCTCCATCCTGAGGGGAAAACATAAACCTACGTATACTCCCCATATTGATACGGGGGACTTTGTAATTATCATCAATGCAGAGAAGATTCAGCTCACTGGTGACAAGCTTTTGCAGAAGAAGTATCGTTATCATACCGGGTATCCAGGTGGATTAAAAGAAATGGACTATAAGACTCTGCTGGAAAAACGTCCGGAAAGAGCTATTGAAGTAGCCGTCAAGGGCATGCTTCCACATAATCGTCTGGGTGCTCAGATGTATAGAAAGCTCAAAGTATATCGTGGCAGTGAACATCCCCATCAGGCTCAGAAGCCCGTAGTTCGCGAGCTTAGAGGGTAAGGAGGGAGATTATGGCAAAGGTACAATACTGGGGAACCGGAAGAAGAAAAAGGGCCGTTGCCAGGGTAAGACTGGTACCTGGAGACGGAAATATCATAATCAATGATCGCAAGTTTGAAGACTATTTTCCTAATAAGACCAGTCGTTTAATTGTTGAACAACCATTGGAACTGACACATACCAACGGCAGGTTTGATGTAATTTGTCGGGTGCATGGCGGTGGAGTCAGCGGCCAGGCGGGAGCGGTGCAACTAGGTATTGCCCGGGCTCTTACCAGAGCTAACGAAGAACTGCGTCCCACCCTGCGTAAAGCAGGCTTCATGACCCGTGACCAGCGTATGAAAGAACGTAAAAAATATGGCTTGCACAAAGCCAGAAAAGCACCCCAATACTCAAAACGTTAATTTGGAAAAACCGAAAGGCTCCCTCAAAAGG
>JAAYBS010000137.1 GCA_012718855.1 Syntrophomonadaceae bacterium | reverse complement strand
TTACTCCACAAAGGCGCCTGATCCTGGAAGCGTTAAATGATGCTGACCGTCATCTTTCCGCTGATGAAGTTGCAGCCCAGGTTAAAAAGATTGAACCCAGTATTTCATTGGCGACCATATATCGTAACCTTAATATGCTGGTTGATATACATCTGGTCAGCAGGTTGGATTTACATGAGGGGCCGGTGCGTTATGAATTAAACCGCGGGCATAACCATCATCTGGTATGTCTGGGCTGCGGTCTGGCAGTTAAACTGGATGTGTGTCCGATGCAGGGCGAGGTACAAAAAATAATCGATCAAGAAGGTTTTCAGGTGGATAGCCATCATTTTGAAATAACTGGTTATTGTCGGGATTGTAATCTGCGTACAACCAGTATAGATATTTCAGAGTAGTCGGAAGGGGTCATAAATAAATGAAAAAAAGCAGTTTTCTAATTACTATACTGCTATTACTGGGCTTAATGATGTTGACTACAAGTGGATGTAATTCAACCCGGGAAGCCAATTCCAATTCCGGACAGATTAAGGTGGCAGTTACTATTTTACCACAGGCCCAATTGGTTAATAAGATTGGCGGGGAGCGGATAGCAGTATCAGTTTTAGTTCCTCCGGGAATTGATCCCCATACTTATGAGCTTAGCCCCGGTCAGCTTAAAGATCTGTCTGAAACGGCATTGTATATTAGAGTCGGCCATATTGATTTTGAAAAAAACTGGATGGATCGTATTGCCGGTACTAATAAGGAGATGCTAGTTATTGATTCATCACAATCGATAGAAATTATTAATGGTGACCCTCATATCTGGTTATCTCCTCGTCTGGCAAAAATACAGGCTGAAAATATTGCCCGAGCCTTACAGGAGATTGACCCTGGACACCGAGAGGATTATGCCCAACGTCTGCAGACCGTACAAAAAGAATTGGACCAATTGGACAGTGATATTGCGGCAACGCTTTCTCCAGTCAGCGGAAGCAAGTTTTTGGTTTTTCATCCCTCCTGGGGATATTTTGGCCGTGATTATGGATTAGAGGAAATTGCCATTGAGCGGGATGGTAAAGAACCAACCGCCAAAGAGTTGGCAGAGTTATTATCCTGGGCTAAAAACGAAGATATTAAGGTAATATTTGCTTCACCGCAACATAGTACGCGTGAGGCGGAGGCGGTAGCCCGGGAGTTAGATGGGAAAGTAGTGATAATAGACCCGCTGGCCGGGGATTACTTTGTTAATTTAAAACAGGTAGCCGACACCATGGCAACCGCATTAAAGTAAGATAACCTATTGTGCATTTAGAACTTAAAAGGATGGCGAAATAAATGACTGCAGAAGAAGTAATCAGAATTAAAAATTTGTATGTTTCGCTGGCCGGCACACCGGTGCTGGAGGATATTAATCTAACGGTTTACCAGGGAGATTTTCTGGGAATCATTGGGCCAAATGGCGGGGGGAAAAGTACTCTATTGCGGTCAATATTGGGATTAGTTAAGCCTGATAAGGGTGAAATAAGTATTGCCGGTGGTAGTGTGGAAAAGAATCATACTTTGATTGGTTATGTACCGCAATATGCCGTATTTGACCGCAGTTTCCCGATCAAGGTGCGGGATGTTGTATTGATGGGGAGATTGGCCAAACGCCGGGGCAGATTTTATTCACGTCAGGATTATGAACAGATGGAACGTTGTTTGGAACTGGTGGAAATGCAGGAACTACGTAACCGTCCTATTGGTGATTTATCCGGCGGGGAACGTCAGAGAGTGTTGGTAGCCCGTGCTCTGGTTGCTGACCCGATTATTCTCTTGCTGGATGAACCCACCGCCAGTGTGGATAGTCATTTCCAGGCAACCTTTTATGAATTGCTGGAAAGGCTGAGCAAGACTATGACAATTGTACTGGTTTCACATGATATCACTGCCATATCTACTTATGTTTCAACTATTGCCTGTCTGAACCGTACATTGCATTATCAGCATAACAAGGAACTGACTGTTGAGATGATAGAACATGGCTATAATTGTCCGGTGGAATTAATTGCTCACGGTATACCCCACCGGGTTTTACATGCACATGATGGGGTGGTGGGCTAATTGGAATTTTTACAGTATGAATTTATCCGTAATGCTTTAATGGTAGGATTTCTGGTCAGTATCGCCTGTGGGGTAGTAGGCACTTACGTAGTGATAAAGCGCATTGCTTTTATCAGTGGCAGCATTTCCCATACTGCTTATGGGGGTATTGGCCTGGGTTATTATCTGGGCATAAATCCCATGGTCGGGGCAACATTTTTCACCTTGTTTTCAGCTCTGGCCATGGGTGAAGTCAGTCACCGCATGAAAGACCGGGAAGATACTGTAATCGGTATTATGTGGGCGATTGGAATGGCTCTGGGAGTAATATTTGTTAAGCTGTCACCGGGATACACGGCAGATTTAATGAGCTATTTATTTGGAAGCATACTTACTGTACCGCATAATGAACTAATACTGGTATTAATTCTGGATATAATAATTCTTCTGACTGTGGGTTTGTTTCATGATCAGTTCACCATGGTAGCTTTTGATGAGGAATTTGCTCAGGTAATAGGGATTTCCACCCGATTTTACAACGGACTGCTGCTTTGTCTGATTGCCCTGACCGTAGTAGTTATGATTCGGGCAGTAGGAATAATTCTGGTGATTGCTCTGCTGACCATACCTCCTTCGATTGCTGGACAGTATACGCGCAGTATGGGTTCCATGATGGGACTGTCGATTTTACTGGGGGCAGTTTTTACCACCGGAGGATTATATTTATCCTACCTGTTTGATTTACCTTCGGGGGCCACCATCATATTATTGGCGGGAACCGGGTTTCTTCTTTCACTGCTGTTAAAAAATATTACCGGTAAAATCGCCCAGGAAAAGAGGTGGGATATGTGAATATCCCCATACAGCAAATGATATTGGTATAATATATATAAAAGAACTAATAAGTACTATTAACGGAGTCTTATGTGGAGGTGGGCTGATGGAAACCAGAGATTGTTTAAAAAGTCGGCGCAGTATTCGTCGCTTTACTGATCAGACTGTGACTGATGAAATGTTGTTGGAATTGTTGGAAGCGGTACGCTGGGCACCGTCCTGGGCGAATACCCAGTGCTGGGAATTAATAATTGTTCGTGAACCGGCATCAAAACAGAAACTGGCAGATTTGCTGGAAGAAAATAATCCTGCTTTCAAAGGAGTACTCGAAGCACCAGTAGTCTTTGTCATCTGTGCCCGTCGGGGTCTGGCAGGGTTTAAAAAGGGTGAAACTACAACCAATAAGGGTGACTGGTTTATGTTTGATATTGGTATTGCTGCCCAAAATCTTTGCCTGGCTGCCTGGGATCTGGGATTGGGAACCGTACATGTAGGAAACTATGATCATGCCCGGGTAGATGAATTTTTGGGTCTGCCTGCGGGAGTTGAATCCGTGGAAATAATTCCGGCAGGTTTTCCGGCTAAAGAGGGAAAAGCTCCACCGCGTAAACCGCTGGATGAGTTTGTATTTAATGAACGCTACGGACAAAAATTGAATGGCTTGAATAGCTAAGAACACAATAATTACCAATTGTTTTGGTCATATTCGGACCACGGTAAAAATAGAATAATTAAAAAATGAAAAAGCCGTTAATGGCTTTTTCATTTTATTAATCGGAAGAATCATCTGGCAACAGGGGGGCGAGGTGTGCTTAAAAAACTGCTTATTATTACATTGGTGATTGGGGTTTTAACCGGTGACTGGGGAGGAGTGGTTTGGGCAGCAGAAAAAAATACAGGTAGTAATCCCATTATTATTGATCGGACGGATTTTCCGGTACTTTATATAAGCCAACCAAATTTACAGGGGGAAGCTGTATGGATGGCACAGGCCAGGCTTCAGGAATTAGGCTTTGAAGTAGAAAAGAATGGCCAATATAATCTGTCTACTGCCCAGGCAGTAAGATTGTTTCAAACTGCCCACGGTTTAAAAGAGGACGGTATAATAAACCGGCAGGTCTGGGAGGCGTTACAGCAGGATGAGATGGAAAAGACATGTCTGACTGCCGAGTCAAAAAATACACAAGAAAAGCGGGTAGCTATTGTAATTGATGTAGCTGAACGCACTCTGGTATTATATGAGGATTATAAGGAAGTTGCCCGCTTTCCGGTAGCGGTAGGCAAAGCATCTACTCCTACTCCGCTGGGTGACTGGAGAGTAGTTCATAAATCATTAAACTGGGGAAATGGATTTGGCACCAGATGGATGGGTTTAAATGTTCCCTGGGGTATTTTTGGAATACATGGTACCAATAAACCGGGATCGATTGGTAGTTATGCGTCACATGGCTGTATACGTATGTTCAACCGTGATGTGGAAAAATTGTATCCCATGGTTCCAATGGGAACCAGCGTGAAAATCGTCAGGAATGGGAAGATAGAGGGCAGCAATTTTAAACCTGTAGCCATGAAAAAAGGCTCCAGTGGTCAAAAGGTGGTATTTGTACAGAGTAGATTAAATGATATGGGAATAATCTTTGACCGGGCTGACGGGCGTTATGGCAGTATGACTGAGCTGGCGGTAAAGTACTTTCAAGCCTGGAACCTGTTAACTGTAACCGGAGAGATGAATGATGAAACCTACCAGGCCATGGGGATGATTCCCGCCAGTTAATCTATATAAGCCAAAGTTGATAATATCAGGCAATCGGTTTGCTACGGTTGCCTGATTTTACTTTTGCCAGGTTTCTGGTTTGCAGGTTGTGATACAATTATCATGTGGTGAATGTTAAATGCAATGGCGGTCAGAAGTATACAAAATAAAAACTATTATATTTGTTATTAGTGCGTTATTATTAACTTCTGGAACTTTGAAGTTTTTCCAACCCTCAGATGGCTGTGGAATATAATGCGGCGGAGGTGAAGGCGTGGCAGTTGAAGATACCAGTTTAAGGGAACTGCTCAGTGAGCGTAATTATTCGGAAATACGGGAAGTTTTATCCCAGTATCCGGTACCTGATATAGCGGATATGTTGTTGGAAGTAGACCGTTCAGACCGGATAATATTATTTCGTCTGTTACCTCGAATGTTATCCTCAGAAGTATTTTCTTATCT
>JAAYBS010000136.1 GCA_012718855.1 Syntrophomonadaceae bacterium | reverse complement strand
TTAATCTTCAACAGATGGGGGACATTCTGATGCGGCGTCCCTGGTTTAAGAGTTTAAAACGTCCGTTCCTGGATGGTATGGAAAATGTAATTCGCCAGAGAAACCCGGCAAATAACGGGAGATAAGCCTATGAAAAGATTAACTGCCTTATTACTGATAATGGTATTTTTATCCGGATGTGGAAAGATTGAATTAAATAATGCTGCCGTCCCCCTGGCTTTAGGCCTGGATTTCCAAAACGATGAACTGCTTTTAACCACGCAATTAGCCAACCTCAGCATGCCGGGAAAAGCTCAAACGGATACGTCCGAGTTTAAAGTAGTAACAGCCCGCGGTAAAACTGTTGCTGAAGCAGCCAGAAATATTAACCTTTATATTTCACCGGTTCCGCTCTGGAGTCAAACCCAGGTTGCAATTTTAGGAGATAATTTATCCAGGCGGGACATAACCCCTATAGTTGATTTTTTAGTCCGCAACCGTTATGTACGTAAAAATGACCTGATAATAGTTTCTCATCAGGCCAGTCCGGAGCAAATTCTTAGTGTCAAACCTTACCTGGAACCTTATACGGCTATAGCCCTTAAAAATATTTTAGAAATTCAGGCAGGTCAAATCGGTATATACCCTCCCATCAGTGCCAATGAATTTATACAAAAATTAGCCGCTCCCGGTGTAGAGCCGGTTATTCCCATGGTAAGTCTAAAAAAAATTGGTGCCGCCAATCAAATTGAATTGTCAGGCATGGCAGTCTTTAAAAAAGATAGAATGATAGGTCAGCTTAATGAACTGGAGAGCCGGGGTTATTTTCTTATGAGACCGGAAAGATATTATGGCGGCTTATTTCCGGTTCTCTGGAATGAAGGAGAAAAGCAATGGCTGACCATCGAAATCAGCAATTCCAAAGCTACTATAATTCCTCAAATCCAGCAGCAGCAACTCCGGATGAAAATTAAAATAGATGCTGAAGGTAATTTATATGAACAGGGGGGAACCAGCGATTTATTTACCCGGGAAACTTTTATGCAGGTCGAAAAGGCCTGTGAAAACGAAGTCGCCCGACAATTATCCACGTGCATTCAAAAAGCCCAGCTGCTTAACAGTGATTTTTTAGGTTGGGGACAAATGATTGCCCGTTCAGAACCCGAGATTTGGAAATCTGCAGGTCCGCAATGGGATAATATTTTTCCGGCTGTCCCTTATGAGCTGGATATAACTTTTAAAATACGCAGAACTTATGAGACGGATAAAACCTTTGTTTTTCGTTAGGATGAATTGTAATGACAGGATTTCTATTTGCCGTTTATTTTTTAATTATCATTATTGAGGTACCGGGTTTAATAAAAAGGCAGCTTTATAAAGAACTGGCTGTATTTACTTTCCTGTTTACCCTGGGACTTTATGCAGGTCTGGCCTATATTTATAATTGGCCTCTCACCGTTATATTTGATACGATTAACTCTTATTTGGAAAGGTTGAGTTATGATTGATAACTTATCCGGATAAAAAACTTATATTAATTACTATAGTTTTATTAAGTTGTTTTTGTGTTTCCGGATGCTGGGATTTAACCGAGATTAATTCTATTGCCACACCTGTCAATATAGGTTTTGAGTTGGACAGGGACGGGAAAATAAATTTCTCTACTCTTTTTTCACAAAGCAAAGTAGCCGGTGAATCCGGGCGGATCCAAACTACTCTGTTTGTAACCGGCGCAAGTGATTACAGTGTATCTATGGCTGGCCGCCGGCAAATGCTGTTTCTGCCACGGGTTCCAGACTGGTCTAATGTTCAGGGCATAATCCTGGGGGAAAATATCGCCCAGAATGGCCTTCCCCGCGTAATTGATTTTTTAATCCGTAATCGACGCATAATACCAAGAAGCGAAGTTTTCGTTGCTGCCGGGTCAACACCGGAAGAATTGCTGGACCATATTTACCTGACCAGTAAAGAAAATATTGACCAATTGATACTAATTAATGAATTGTTGACCGGAACTTATGTACCGGTAAGCAAAGATGATTTTATTTATAAATTAATGACTCCGGGTATTGAGCCAGCTGTGCCCCGCTTAAGCCTTATTGAATTCCCCTATAACCCGGATAGATTAAACAGCGAGGAAAAAAAATCTCATATCGGGACGACCAGAATTGTTCTTAACGGAATGGCCGTCTTTAAAGGCAGCAAAATGGTGGGGAGCCTGGATGAATATGAAAGCCGGGGTTACCGATGGTTACAGCCATCTATTAACCGGGGAGGATTATTGATTATAAAGTCGCCGTTTAACTCCGCAGAGGATATTAATCTGGAAATAGAAAGTTTTAA
>JAAYBS010000135.1 GCA_012718855.1 Syntrophomonadaceae bacterium | reverse complement strand
GTTGCAGGAAAGTATTTTCTAGGACAGTCGGAAATATTAACTTTAGGGGAAGGTAAATATTCCTGGGGTGGGTTGATTAATCCTTCGGATTCGGGAGTAAAGTTATTTGCGAATGTTTTTACCGTAACCAACTTTTCCGCGGAGCCATTTACAGCCAGAATATGGTTAAATGCCAATCTGCCAACCATAGGAAAAATGGCGACCAAAGTAAGTCCATCAAACACCAGTATACAACCGCTTCCCCAACCAAAAATTAATTTAAAATATGAAGAATCGACTACATTATTCCCGACCGGCGGGGTCAACGTCTTCAATCGAGAAGTTCCGCCATTTAGCACCATTGTAGGAGAAGAAGATGGCAAGTATATATTCTCACCCGGAGGATCTTTTGCTTTATTTTTAGAAAAAACCAGTTCAGGTCTGACAACTGCCAGAATTGCTTTTGGCTGGTGGGAAGAAAAATTATAATTTTAAATAAAATGCTCCTCTCTATGCAACAATCTAAAAAACTGTCTGCTTTAAGAGGAGCATATCATTTTTACACTGGCTCGGTTATCGGTATTAACCGGAAGTCAGAGTAGGTGTTTCAACTTCCCCTTTATTGTTAATTTCGATCAGGCATCCGCGAAGTTGAATTTCATCATAGTTGCTGCCGGGATTTACGCACATGGTTCGGCCTATTTTACTTATCCCCCGACTGGGATGGACGTGTCCATGCAGGCTTAACAGCGGTTGATATTTTTTTATGGCCTCAGCAACAGCCCTGCTGCCTACCGAGCCGGTAGCCAGCGAATCACCATCCAAAATGGGATTCAAATCTTCATCATAGAGGGTATCCTGATCCAGGTCGGTGTCCCGGGGGGGAACATGAATATTGAAAATACACTTGTTCATGTTTTTAACCTGGGAGGCCAGGTGGTCTATTTTTTCGGCCAGTTCTTCCTCGCTGATATCACGGGGATATTTGAAGATTGTCGGGTGCCCACAGCTTAATGACAATATTTCATAGCCCTTTATCTCCACTATTTTGCCATCCCCGTTTTGCACATAGTTCATTTTATTCAGGTATTCATCAATATAAAGTGGATCATCATTACCTGGTGTCACCACACAGGGAATACCGTTCTTTCTGAAGCGTTCATCCATAAGCTTGGCCCATTCTTCAATCTGCTTGATCTGCAGTTCTTTGGTAATGCGCTCTACATCGCTTTCAGTTATCCGGTCTATTTCTTCTTCAGTAAGGATTACCCAGTAAAAACCTGCATCCCGAAGAGTTTTTTGCTGGTCCGGCAGTTCTGATTCATTTTTAATTCTCACCGTTGATCCATAATAAGTGGCTTCATAATAGCCTTCTTTGGTTTTGACTATAGGAACAACTGCTTTACCTACAAAGTCTCCGCCATATATTACTATATCCGCCTTATAAAATGGCCCGGCATTGGTAAACTTGCGAAAAGTGCTTTCCGCTGCATGGGCATCACTTGCGTAAAAGATTTTCATTTAAACGCGTCACCCCTTTATTTTTAAATTTGACCTAGTCAGCAGGTATCTCCAAAAATTGAATGTCTATATTTATACCCTGTTTTGCATACGAAGCCTTGGAGAAATAGTAAATCACTATCGGCAGAACCAGAAGTATAATCGACATTACTATCATGGTATAGGGCATATCTCCCTTGAAGAAGGGTATTAACAGATAGCCGCAGATGGATACACTGATGATGGTGGTCAGAATACCTAACCAGGATATGACCGGCAGACCCAGGAATCTTCCCCTTACTACTGGAGGAGCGGATTCAAACAGCAGTTTGCGGCGATAAGGGAATACTATGCCGGCTATACCGAGCAGAATCCATGCCAGGAACCAGGTAAAGATGGTATATCCAATATAAGCGGTCCAGGCTGGCAAATATACATCCAGCAGCAAAAAGACCCATGCAACCACTAGAGCAATGGTGGAAGCAACAACCGGGGAACCTGATTTGGGATCAATCTTGGCGGTCTTGGCAGGGACCAGACGGTCAAATCCCCAGGCATATATATTACGGGTAGGACCAAAGCTCATACCGGCACAGGAACCGTAAGTGGCCATAAAGAAGGCTAAGGCTATCAGGAAGATAAACACCGGACTTTGAGTAAGAATACCCAGCAATATGGTAGCAAAAGGTTCATAAGCGCCAAAAGGATAAGCCGGATTACCGGTGCCTGACAGATACATCAGCGCATTGGTCCACAAATTACCAAAAATTTTGTAGCTTAATCCATAGAAGATTGCCCAGGCACTCATTAAAAGAACCAGGGAACCAAACATGGCCAGCAATTGGGATTTTTGAACACTGCGGACTTCACCTGCCAGATTGGCTCCGAAAGTAGCGCCTAACGTGTTAAGGATGATATAGGTAGAGCCGGCCATTAATGTAGCTCCAAAAAGAAATTTGGTCGGATGCCCGGCTTGAACTGCCAGCGGTATAACATCGTTATAGTTTAAACCGCTTAAGCGGGTAAAGTTGGCCGCAAAGGTACCTGGGTCAGCCATTAAAGCGGCTACAATAAAGGTCAGGGCGCCAATACCGGTTCCAATTAAGGCCATCCAGGACATTTTCATCATTGCCCGGCTGCCCTTGTAGAATACCACCCAGATTATAAATATCATGATAGTACCCAGTATGGCACGAACATTAGGTGCATTCAAAATTGCTGCCCATTGAAGCCACATTTGATTGCCACTGACAATCCCCATGGAAGCAAAGAACTCAACCAGGGCATATTTTATAGCCCAGTCGGAACATACTCCTGTCCAAGATATGGCGGTAAAGGAAATCATAAAACTGGACATCAATCCCAGAGCCGGGTGCAGGATGCGGCTGATATAGATATATTCACCACCCTGCCTGGGCATAGCTACTGAGAGCAGCCAATACAATCCGGCAATTATAAACATTTGCGAAACAGTGAGTATAGCCCAGGGCATATGTGCGCCAGGATAAAGGAACGGGGCCCACATTAAGTAGACCAGGGCGTACATGAGACCCGGGTTAACGGTAGAGTAAACCAGCGTATCATAGGGGCTGATTTGCCGGGTAAAGCCTACTGCACTTTGTTGAAATAGTTCCAAACCTCTTGCCAATTGATATCCCTCCTCTTTAAATTAGTATTTAATAGACATAGCACAAGAAATGGTTGGCATTTATTACTTAATCTGCATCATCACTGACTCGGTACATAATACTGTCCTCCCAGCCGGTTACTACCCGTACGTAACCACGAAGTTCCCGATCCAATTCCGGATCGCCGGTATCAACCAGTAACGGATGGGGCTGCAGGGCTACCAGTTTATCACGGCTGGCAACCACAATAATATTGTTTTTGCCTGCCAACCTGATTACCCGGGGACTTATTTGCTGGTTACCGCGACCAAAAACATGCCCCTGTCCTCCAATGGCGGTAACTACAATACGAGCCTTTCCATGTTGGTTAATCAGATCAAAAAGCTGGTTTTCAGTTACATCATTGGCTACCAGTTTACGGTCAAGAATCACGTCAACTCCCAGAAGTGTGTTAGAAAGTTCCAATCTTTCCATAATAGCGCGGGTAGTAGTTCCAGGACCAATAATATAGAGAGTATCTGCATCCATACCGGCAATAATTTCTGCAGCCAGGCCTTCTACTTCAGCCTGCTCGGAACGGGCTCCAGATTTCACGCTTTGCACTCTTCGTTCTACCGGTACTTTAAGATAACCATAAAGCTGAGCACTAACCCGACCCTGACGAAAAGCCTCTTCGTCTATATCCATTACCTCAGCTTCACGTATATTTACTACCTTGCCCTGCAGATAAAGGCTGGCTACTTCTCCGGCACTGTGAGGGTTGATGGCATATACTGCCGAGTGAATCTTTACACCGGCGGGAATTCCCAGTACAGGGATACTGCTTCCTATCGCACTATAAATATTGCGGGCCGTGCCGTCCCCCCCGGCAAATAAAATCAAATCTACCCCTCTTTCAGCCATTTTTCGGGCAGCTTCCATGGTATCTTCCGGACGGGTTTCACCGCTTTCAATAGAGCCTATAATTTCCGGTT
The DNA here is from genome assembly GCA_012718855.1 of Syntrophomonadaceae bacterium. Classification (GTDB taxonomy): domain Bacteria; phylum Bacillota; class Syntrophomonadia; order Syntrophomonadales; family Syntrophomonadaceae; genus JAAYBS01. The sequence continues at coordinate 4,801 of JAAYBS010000135.1, read as the reverse complement.
CCAGACCGGCTTCACGGCACTCATCCGCACCCATCTCATCAGGATAAGTCACTACCTGGATTTCATTTTTTAGTTTGGCAATTATTTTTAATGCTTCCAGAGCACGGCGCGGAGCTTCTGACCTGGCCCCCATTTCCCGGGCCTTTTTCAAAATTTCAATTCCATCGCTGCCTTTTAATCCGACTTTGCCACCTATACCGGCAATAGGATTAACAATTACTCCCAGCTTTTTCACTCTTTAATCACCGCTTTTTAAATTTAATCCCATCTCCGCCCGGGGGCGGAGATGGCTCTAAACTATTTCTTACCCTTTTTCTTAAGATATTGTCTCCAGGTAACAGCAATTAACTCGGCTTCATCAATTGCTTCATGAGTAGGACGATGGGAAGCAGCCTTATGCGGAGCACTCTTTACCAAGTTGGGGTCATCATAGGCTTCCTTGGAAATCTGCTTCAGAACTGCTACATATTCATCCAGGTCCTCTTTGTTGTAGGATTCACATGGCTCCAGGGTAAAGGGTTCGGGAACCACCCAAGGGTGATGAGAGGTCCAGTAATGTTCAATGCCAAAATCTACGATTCGTTTATTAACATCGTCTGTACCAACTCCCGTATCCTGTTTAAGCTTTTCCCAGGAGTAGCGAACTTGTTCCAAACGGCGCTTACCTTTGGCATACCAGATAACTACGCCGGGGATTTCCGCTATTTTCTTCATAAAATACTGGTTGTTTAATACGGAGCAGATAGCGGCTTCTTTCAAGCCTTCAGCTCCGTGCTGCATTATCCACATATAGGTTTTCAAGATTACATTAGTATTTCCGAAAAAGGTTCTGACTTTGCCAACACTTTCGGGATAGTTGGAATTAAGGAGATACTTCTGGCCGTCAAATTCCACCCGGGGTACAGGCAGGAAGGGCTTAAGGAATTCTTTTACTCCGATGGCTCCGGTTGCCGGCCCCATACAGCCGTGAGGAGCGGAAAAGGTTTTATGCAAATTGAAATGACACAGGTCAAAGCCGGCTTCGCGGGCGCGATGAATGCCCATCATACCGTTGGCATTAGCCTGGTCATAGGAACAGAGCGCCCCAACAGCATGAGCTGCTTTTACATACTCTTCGATTCTGGGATTATAAATGCCGGTGTCTTCGGGGTTGGTTATCATAATCCCGGCAGTTTTGTCGGATAGTGCTGCTTTCATGGCTTCCAGATCAGGATAACCGCTTTCATCCGGCATAAGGGTAATGACTTTAAAACCGGCGGTATTTGGAGTAGCTGCATCACAGGGATGGGAAAACATGGTGGTAATTATCTCAGTTCTATTATTATCCCCACGGGCGCGATGATAAGCTCTGATTATGGAAGCGTTGGTAAATACACCGTGAGCTCCGCCTCCCGGCTGCAAGCTGAAAGCATCCATGCCAGAGATTTCTTTTAAAAACTGTTCTACCTTATAGTAAAGTTCCAGAATTCCCTGCATAGTATCAGGTTCCTGCAGGGGGTGAACGTCTACAATGCCCGGATGACGGGCGGCCATGTGTTCCTGTACTTTGGGACTGTATTTCATGGTACAGGTTCCTTCGCTTATTCCCAAAGTAACATCAGTACCCAGAGTTTCCTGGGAAAGATGGTAATAATGGCGGTTGACCCGCATTTGATTAACCTCTGGAAGTGCGGGGGCTTTTTTCCTCCGCAGATTGGCAGGAATAGCTGAAACCCCGTCTCCGACCTGACTGACGATATTTTCACAGGCCAGGGGAACCAGTACGCCTCTTTCACCAGGAACACTCATTTCAAATATCATGGGTTCATCCCATCTTGCCTGGTGGTAATTATCTCTAAGCAGTTTTTTCTGTCTCGCCATTGAATCTCAATCCTTTCCTTGTAGATAACTGATACCATTTAGCAGGAAACGGCCCCCTGCAGTGCGTAAACCAGTTTATCCAGATCTTTATGCTGATGTACTTCGGTTACACAGTACAGGGCACTCTGGCCAAACTGGGGAAATTCTATTGACAAATCTTTGCCGCCAAATATTTTGAATTCCAGCAGATGCTTGTTTATCTGGGCTACAGATTTACCGGTCATGTCAAAATTAACCACAAATTCCTTAAAGCCAGGAGAGGACAACTGAACTTTCAGTCCGGGCAGTTCGGATATTTTTTTAGCTGCGTACTGGCAATTTTGCATTATGGTAGTGCCTACTTCCTGCATACCTTGTGGTCCCATCAGAGATAGATATACCCCGGCAGTAATTGCCCATAGCCCGGTGCTGGTTCCGGTAAATTCTTTACCTTTGTCACGGGAGCCATAGGAAGTACGATCAAACAAAACTTCGCCAAAACCCCATTCACCCTCTTGCATGGTGTCGGTCAAACCAAACATCAGGTCCTTGAATTCGGAGATATATTTCATATCGTCATGGGTGGCAATAAATCCACCCTGGCATCCTCCGGCACCCAGGTGCAGACCCAAGGTATGAAAATCTCCACAGGCAATAGTAGCGCCATAGTTGGCTGGAGCTTCCATTACTCCCAGTGATATAGGATCGGTATAGACTACGAATTCTGCCCCGGCTTCACGAGCCAACTTACCGATTTCTTCGGCCTGGGTTTCAATAAATCCCAGGTAGGAGGGGTTTTCGATAAATACAGCACTTACATCGGTAGAAAGGTTGTTTTTCAGGTCATTTAAATCCATCAGCCCGGTGTTAGCGTCAAATCCAATTTTTACTATCTGTATTTCCGGTGCCGGTACCGAGTTCAGATAGTTTTGCACTATCAAAAATATATCCGGGCTCATAGTTGCAGGCACCAGAACCTTTTTACGATCATTAATTCGATTGGCCATACGTAATGAACTGGCGGCAGCCTGACCGCCATCATACATGGGAATACTTAAAATATCCATATCCATCAGTTCACCCATAAGGCTGCAATATTCAAACAGAGCCTGCCATTTACCATGGTCGCCCATTGATTCACCTACATACGCAGTTAAAAACTCACCCCGACCATTAATTTCATCGCAGACGGCCGGGACAAAATGCTGGGCACATCCTGCTCCCAGGAAGGAAAGGTGTTCACCGCAGGTTTTGTTCTTGCCTAATAGTTCCTCGGTATGTCGGCGGATAGAGTACTCATCAAGAATTGGTTTGGGTAACTGCATTTCCTTATGATACTTTAGATGTTCCGGTATTTCTTCATAGAGTTGCATAGGGTCAGTTACCCCTACTTCTTTCATCATAGCTTCTTTAATTTCTGGAACCGAGTTAGGTATATAGGGATAGACAATTGGTTTTTTATGCATTTGGATTCCTCCATTCATATCTTCTTTGGATTATTTCAATTATCCAGGAGGTAGACTGCTGTTTTTACGCAGGGGCATAAGTTTGGCATCGGGTATCACCGGAAATTGCAGCAGTCGGACCATCGATTGTAATCTCCTGTGCCTTACATACATCATGCTTCCAATACTTGCAATCATCAGCATTGCAGGTTACCAGCGGGGTAAGGTTGCTGGCGTGGCTTTCATATATATGGCTTGAATCGGCAGCATTAATACCCAGATTATCATCTGCCATTACCGAATCTCGCATATCAGTCCCAGCCTGAACATTATTGCCGCTGACTGACTGTTTGTTTACATCCCGCGGATAAAAGGTATCGCAGACGGCAACATTACTGTTGTTTTCAACCTGGATTTCGCCGGCTGCACACATATTATCCGGGTGATGAAAGGCACAGCTTTGTACTGTACAAGTAGTAAGGGTTTTTTCCACAGTTTTGCCTCCTTTTTTGTATAATTTTTTAAAGTTCCCGTTTAAAAAAGCATTACATGCCAGTTTACGGGACATTTTATATCGAAATTAGTATTTTCAATCTGGGCAGACTTATACTTCCCATTAATTGCCACTAGATTAGTTTTTAAAGCGGTAAATAATCTAATCATTAGAGGTAAAACTAATGATTGATAAAGGCCTTTTTTAAATAAACAAGCAGGAACGGACAAAAGTGAGGGGTTTAAAGACTGTCACAGGTCACTGGGTTATAATATCCGTGGTAGGTAAATTAAAAAATATCGATTGCTTAATGAAGCTGGAGATAAATTAAGGAGGTAAACAAGCATGGAGAGTTCTGATCAGAATATCTGGATTAAAAACAATCAACCAATGAAAAAGGAAGAGTTGCCGCCTGATTTTATTGAACAGGGCATTTCTCTTTATGAAGTACTAAGGGTTATTCAGGGGGTACCTTTGTTCCTGGAGCAGCACCTGGAAAGATTAAAAAATTCCGCCCGGTTGACAAATTTAAGTTTACCCCTTGATGACAAAGAGATCGGCCGGCAGTTACAGAAATTGATTAGCAGTAATCAGATAGAAGCAGGTAATATTAAGTTCGTAATTAATTACCCTGAAGAAGGGCAGCCCGATTTTTATGCTTATTTTATACCTCATAGCTACCCGTCTGCAGAAGATTATCAGAACGGGGTTAAAACGGTTCTGGTTCATGTGGAAAGGCCCAATCCCAATGCAAAGGTAGATCGGGCGGATTATCGCCGAATAGTAGATCAGGCCATAGAAGATACCAATTCTTATGAAGCTTTGCTGGTGGACCGGGAAGGCAAGGTCAGTGAAGGCGGCCGGTCTAATTTGTTTATGGTTAAAGGAAATATTATTTATACGGCCCCGTCAGATAAGGTTTTAAAAGGTATAACCCGACAAATGGTTATTACTGCCTGTCAAAACCAGGGTTATCAGGTAGTAGAGAAGGAAATTTCTCTGGAAGAGATGTTTAATATGGACG
>JAAYBS010000134.1 GCA_012718855.1 Syntrophomonadaceae bacterium | reverse complement strand
TGGGGAGGCCTATGGCCTCCTGATGTTTAGACGCAGATAGCACTGGCCCTTCGGGCACACAGATTTTCACAGTTTATGGTTCGTCAAGGGGACGGTTCGAGATTATTGAAAAGGTGTTCTCACTAAATAGCCAATCAAATTGAAGTAATAGAGCCTTCGCTATCGCTCAGGATGACATAAAGTTAGCCTTATCTTAAGCCCCCTAATTCGTGATGCCTCATAAAAAAGCAGGAGGCTGTCATTACCTCCTGCTTTATACATTTATAACAATTTAATTCTATCGGCTGGTCTGGCTGAGTTGGGCGGTGAGCCAGTCGCTCTGGCTTTGCATTTGCTGCAGGGCTCTCTCCATGGCGGAGAATTTGTTCCAATAAGATTCTTCAATACTGATTAAACGATCCTGTAAAGCACTGATTCTGTCATCCATACTGGAAATTTCTTTACCCAGATAACTTCGGTCTGCACCAATAGTATTACGACCAGCAGTACTGGCAATGGACTCCATCTGGGTTTTCAGCATATTATCCAGTTTAACTGCCAACCCCTGTTCAGATTTTATGGCAGATTCATTGTTGAAGAATTTCATAACTGCTTCCGGACCATCAGCTAGTGCCGCCCGCAACTTGTTTTCGTCTATATACAACTTGCCATTATCCTTCCAGTCGGGTGAGGTGGTAATTCCTATAGAACTCAGGGTTTTATATTCCCCTCCGGTATCTACTGCATCAGATGTAACCATGCGCAGACTGCTGGCAATAGAACTGAGTAACGAATCGCCCCGGAAGAGTCCACTGCGGGCTTTTTCCTCCCACTGGGTTATATCCTTTTCATTCATGTCAGCTTTTTGCTCATCAGTTAGCGGATTAAAATCACGGTAGCGTTTTTCGGCCAGTTTGGTACCCAGGTCATCAACAACGGCATTGTATTGCTCCACAAAGGCTTTGATTTTATTTACTGCCGAATCAACATCCTTAATGACCGACAGGTTGACCGTGCCTTCCTGTTTCAACGTAATATTCATTCCCAGCAGGCTGATTTGATTGCTGTCAAATTCCAGGATATCATTATTATTCAGCTTTATCTGGGCGGCAGTACCGGTTACCAGCAACCCGTCAGTATGCTGCGCCGGGTCATAAAGGTTCATATTTTTCAGAATATCATTATCATCAGCTACCACTTTAATAAAGTTTTCCGAACCGGCGGTATTTGACATCAGGAACATGCGCCCCAGATTTTCATCATAGGAAGCACGAATACCAGTCTTACTAGTCTGGGCATTAATTTTAGCGGCGATATCAGCCATGGTATCAGTTGAAGTTACCTGAATGGTGGCCTGGGAAGCATCATCTGATGTACCCTGAATAGTAAAACTGCCTGTCCCTACTGAACCAGTAATCCGCGCTGAGGATTGAGCACTGGCTGCCTGAGCGGTGGAGATAACATTTATGGAATATGAGCCTTCCATGGCGGTTGCAGTAGCTGTGGCCGCAGCAACTTTTTCATCGGAGGAGGAAATGGTTTTTGCCTGGAAGCTACTTTCAAGCTTAAGGTCAAAAACGCCTTTTTCTTTAAAGTTACGCAAACTGTTATTAATGGTACGATAATCGTCACGCTTCCATTCCAGCAGAGTTTTTTGCTGGAATTGGCGATCAACTTTCATGGTTTCAATACGCATGAGTTGCTTGATTATGTTTTCAGTATCCAGACCACTGGATAGACCTCCAAAACG
>JAAYBS010000133.1 GCA_012718855.1 Syntrophomonadaceae bacterium | reverse complement strand
AATTTTATTTTATTCGGTTGACACCAGGCACCTTTTTTTATATACTATTAAACCCTTATTGACATCAAGGCATATTTGTTATACACTTAGTAGGATGAATGAATAGAAGAAGGTGGTTGCGTGAGTAATCCCAGACCAATAGCGGATATAAAGAAAGACTTGGAATCTTTCGTAGGAAGTAAAATCAGGCTGAAAGCGAATCGAGGACGAAATCGCATAATTGAAAGAGAAGGGATACTCGAGTCGATTTATCCCAACATTTTCGTAGTTAAGCTTGAAGAGAGAAAAGTGGAAAGACGGGTTTCTTATAGTTACGCTGACGTCCTTACCGAAACAGTAGAGCTTTTTATCTGTGATACCCCGGATTCTGAAATCAGGATTGCGGTTGGAGATAGCTTATAAACAATAAAGTCAATGAGCTGCATGGCAACATGCAGCTTTTCTTTTTTCTGAGATATAGTCAGTTAATTCATAGCAGGGGAAAATTCATAATATATATTTACTAAAACAAACTTCAGGGAGGAACAGGTGATGAGCGAAGCCATAGCAATATGGGCGCCAGTAATTATATCCCGCCTGGAAATGCCCAGGCGACTTCAGGATCAATATAGATGTATATTTGATCAGACCTTTAAATCAATAGAAGATCTAAAAATAAAGGTCAGGCAGATGACAATTCAACCACGGGGACGTTCATTGGAAGCAATTTTTAAACTGGATGCTTTATGTTTGCTGGAAGACGAACGGGGAGAAATGAAGTTGATCAAACAGAACATTACAGCACGTCAACGCCTTTCCGGGCAGGATTTTAATAATACGGATATAACGGATAAAACACTGCTATTTGTAATCAATCTGATAAATGCTGATGCCCGGGCAGTACTACAGCAGGGTGAGCTGCGCATAGATTATTATATTGATTATCTGGCACTGGCAACCAGAGAAGAAATTGTAAGTTTATCAACGGAAGATCAGGACCGGACGGTAAGCAAGCCGATTAGTGAACTTGTTGCCCGTCTGCAAGAGGAAGTAAATCAATTGCAGGATGAAAACCGACAATTACACCATAAAATCTATTTGTATGAAAAAGATATTCTCAGTTTGAAAAAAGGCGTTTATAAAGCTGAAAAGCATAGTCAGCAATTAAACGGTGAAGTAGGTTATTATCGACAATTGGCAGAACAGCTGCAGGAAGCAATAAAAGATAAGGAAGCTCGCCTGATTCGTTATGAAAATTCTTATTTTCCATCCGAAGCATTATCTGAAGAAGCGGTAACCGGGTTAGGCAAACGGATAAAGCGTCTGTTTGCAGCTAATTCCTAAACCTATCAGCAATTTGTAACCAATAACTCAATTCGTTCATAAAATAAAAAAGCCCCTTGATTTTGGCTTTTAATCCGTTATCAGGGGGCAATCCTGAACGGAAAGTGGGATGAGTTATTTGAGAATATTATTTGCTAATACAGTTCCTTTGGTAACCAGAGGAATTGGACCAGCGCTGGCAGAATTGGGTCATCAGGTCCAATATGTCTTTTTAGATCAGGAAGAGTCATTACTGCCGTTTATAGAGACTTTTCACCCTGACATTGTTTTTAACGATGGTGGTACCAACCGGATGCACAAGCTCTTCCCGTTGCTGGACGATTTAAAAATACCCCATGTTTATTGGGCAATAGAAGACCCGGCTTCATATGATGATTTATCTCTCCCCTATGCCTTAAAATCACCTCTGGTATTTACACCCTGCCAGGAGTCAATTGCACGCTATGCAGAACGTGGTATTAACGCTCATCTGTTTATGTTCGCCTGTAATCCATATTATCATCGCTCCCAACCTTTTGATAATCGGTTTAACCATGACCTGATCTTTGTAGGTAATAATTATAATTATCACCCGGCTCGGATTACAGGGAACAACACAATTCTTAATCCCCTTATGGCGGGTGGGTATGACCTGAAGATATATGGGAATGAATGGTGGCTGGATCCTGAACAGGGTTTTAATATTGCTCCTCATTTTTATGGTGGGTATATGGCAAATGAAGACCTGCCGACAGCCTGTTCCTCTGCCCGTATCATGCTGGGTCTTCATTCTATTGATACTTCAGCGACCATGATGAGCATGAGAACTTTTGAAATTTTAGGTAGTCGGGGCTTTTACCTGACTCAATGGACTCCAGCAATCGAAAACTATTTTATTAATCATCATCATCTGGTTTGGTCCAGAAGTGCTGAAGAAACCCTGGACTTAGTTAATTTCTATCTGGCCCGGCCTGATTTGCGTGAAAGAATTGCCCGGCAGGGACAGGAAGAGGTTTATACGCGGCATACCTACCAGCACCGGGCAGCAGAAATTAATCCCTGGTTGAATATGGCTGCGGGTCATTATAATTCCCACGTAATCCCGAATAATATCCGGGTAGGACGCCGGGGGATACGTATAAACCTAAGTTAAAAAGGTTGGATATTTTATCCATGACACCCATCCATTATTTTTCACATACGATATCTAAGCAGTTAAAAAATAAAACCGATTGTTAGGGGGATATCCATGTCAAATTTGGGTCCAATTCTTTACCCACCCACGCTTGATTATAATTATTTGGTGCAAAGGCCTCAACAGTTAACGAAGAGTTTTGCAGAATTAGGGTTCCCGGTTTACTGGGAAAACCGCCCCAGTCCACATAATTCACAAATTGCTGCCATTACTGAAGTCATACCCAACTTTTTCCTGTTTAATAATGTTGATCCCCGACCATTTCTTGAAAATATTCGACCGGTAGTCTATTACAGTGCAACTTCCCAGGTAGATGAGCTTAAAAAATATAATCCCAGTCTGGTGGTATTTGACAGTGTGGATGAACCAAGTGATGAATTTGAATCCTGGCGCCCCTATTATCAGAGGGCAGTCAGCAGTGCTGACTTAGTAATTACTACTTCTTCAAAACTTCATTCCATGGCTTTGGCACTTAATCCATATAGTTATATGGTCCCCAACGGATGTGACTATGATTATTTTGCCACTGCCCGCAGCGGAACATTACCTGTACCAGAAGACATTGCGGCTATTCCCGGACCAATAATCGGTTATATCGGTGTAGTGGCTACCTGGTTGGACTATGAATTAATTGACCGCCTGGCCCAGGCTTACCCGGACTGTAATATTGTTATGATTGGTCCTTTATATAATGTAACTGATGTACCCCGTCGTCCCAATATTCATTATCTGGGCTTTAAAGCCTATGAAGAATTAGCTGCTTATGCTCAGGTTTTCCGGGTTGGTATTATCCCATTTAAATTATCCAGCATGATAGAGTCAGTAAATCCGATTAAGATGTGGGAATACATGGCAGCCGGCATACCAATTGTTTCCACTAATCTTCCCGAAACGGAAAAATTTAGTGATGTAGTTCATGTTTCCGTTACCCATGATGATTTTATTGCCAATATTCATCGGGCATTATACGCTGATACAGACGAATTGCGCGATAAACGCCTGGCCATAGCGGCCGAAAATTCCTGGCTTTCACGTGCCCGGCAAATAATTGCTTTGATGGAAGAACGTCTGGCTGAAAAGGGTATATCCGAGGTTCATGCACCGGTTTCACCGCCAAATCTTATGTATACTCCAGCTAACCCACTTTCGCCCCCAAAAATCATATTACGGCATTTATCAGATGAAGAAAATACGACTGCATCTTACGCACAGATGCCAATACAGGTGTCAATCTCAGGTAATAGCAGGGTAGTAGTTGTGGTACGCGGGAGAGGATTAAGGCTGCGCGTCCGGGATAATAATAATATCACGGCAGGGCTTATAATGGATGGCAATGTGGGTGAAATCAAACCGGGAATAAGAGTCAGCAAAAAATCATTTTTATTCCGTACTGCCCGAGCGGTACAAAGGAGTTTCCGGTGAAAATATTGATAGGCTGCCCGGTGCGTAATCGTGCCTGGATTTTACCCCATTACCTCCGGGCTATGCAAAGCCTTGACTATCCCCGGGAAAAACTGCAATACTGTTTTGTACTTAATAATTCGACAGATTGCAGTCAGGAAATTATCGAAGAATTTGCCCGCAATAATAATACGGATATAATTATTTGTGATCAGGAAAAGCCCCGAGGGGTGGAAAGGGGATATTACAGCTTTACTCACCTGGCATCATTGCGTAATACTCTATTAAATCAGTTTCTGGAAACAGGAGCTGATTATTTGTTTTCGGTTGATAGTGACATTCTGGTACCTGCAGACAGCCTTTCACGTCTTATTGCCCATAATTGCGATATAGTATCCATGCTGGTTTGTAATGGACATCAGATTGGCGACCCTGATGTTTATAACGTTCTCCGGCAAGTTGATGACCGCTATGAATATATTCGTGACTTTCCCCGTCATGGAGTTTTTCCGGTTGACTGTACCGGAGCTGCCTATCTGATAAAACGCAGGGTTATTACCCGGGGGGTCAGATATTGCACGGATGGAGGCGGGGAGGATATCGGCTTTTGTCAGCAAGCCCGGGAGATGGGATTTCAACTGTATTGTGACGGAAGCCTGGAGGCCTTCCATATAATGCATGAAAATCAATTATCATTACTAAAAAATAATGGCACGGTAAAAACCGGCGCAGGTGAATAAATATGCAGGAGCCGTTGATGGAGCATGGTAGAAATACCCTGCGAAGGTGAAGCGGCGAAAGGGGTCGAGCCCCATGGACGGGGCGAGAGTGACGCCCCGCATGGATGCGGAGTCGGAACGTCCCCCTGGAGGCGCTAGACAAGCAGTCGGTGTTTCCCATGCGGAGTCTTGGCGACATAATATTTATTAACCGACCAACGAATTATACTTTTTTACGGTAAAACCAAAAATGAAAAATCAACAAAAAAGCAACATGAGCAATCACACTTTATAGTCAAACTTCATAGAATATCCTAGAAATTTAGCTAAAACGAATTTCTAACCGGCCTGTAAAGTAAACAGGTCAGGAGAGTAGAGAGAAAAAGGAGGGAAAAGATATCATGGCTGGACTAAAGTGTGAATTTCCTGAAGGTTGCAAGTTGGATTTATGGGCAAAAGTAATTAAAGCCAAGTACATTGCCAAACAAGTTAAAGTT
>JAAYBS010000132.1 GCA_012718855.1 Syntrophomonadaceae bacterium | reverse complement strand
ATGTCATTTAGCTGGAAAGTTCTGATTCCGGTTACTCTGGCTAATATATTGCTTACCGGAATTGTATTGCAAGTATTCAAAGGAATGGGGTGGTAACAGATATGAAAGGTAAAGGATTATTAGAAGGTCTGTGGATCACCTTAAGACATTTATTTGAAAGAGAGATTACTATCCAGTATCCGGAACAAATGCCTTATTTACAGGAACGCTTTCGGGGATGCCTGCAATTTGACTATAAAAAGTGTATTGTTTGCGGCCTTTGTACCAAGGCTTGTCCCAATAATGTTTTAAGTTACGAAAGTGAACCGGCCCCGAACAGTAAAAAGAAAATACTGATTAGTTATACTATAGATTTGCAATATTGCATGTTTTGCAATCTGTGTGTAGAAGCATGTCCTACCGGAACTTTATACTTTAACCATAATTTTGAACTATCAGAATATCAACGCGATGATATTAAGATAGTATATGAGATTCCCCGTTCAGCCCAGGCGGTTATATCTGAACCGATTGATAGCCCGATTGAAATGGTCGATTCTGCTTCTGAACCGGTACCGCAGCCTGATGAGGCAGAGGCTAAAAAACAGAAACAAATTAATGCCATGATAACAGCTTTACAAAAAAATCCGATGAAAGCAGTTAGTAAACTGGTTGAAAGTGAAGTTCAGGCTCAGATTTTAGCTGATATTTTACAGGCAGATGAAAAGAAACTGGTTCGTATGGCGACCATGATGATAGAGGATCGGGAAAAAGCCGGGAAAGTGGCGCTGGCTTTTGTAAATAAAGAGTTAAAAGACCGCCAGCAGGAAGGAGGAGCCGGAAATGAACCTGAATGATGCAGTATTTATACTGCTGGCATTAATTACGATAGGCTCTGCCCTGGGGGTAGTAGCATCAAAAAATATTATACACAGTGCCTTACTGTTAGTACTAACATTTCTGGGAGTTGCCGGACTGTATTTCCAGATGAATGCCGGATTTATTGGATTGGTGCAAATCCTGGTTTATGGCGGGGCTATATCAGTGTTAATTATATTTGCCATAATGCTGGTCATGGATGTAGAACCGGAGAAAACCAATTTACCCACTCCCAGCCTGGGTCGCCGCATGTGGGGAGTTTATCTGGTCGTTTTGCTTATTATTGCCCTGGGGGCCTCCATCTGGTATACCAGGTGGCCTCTGGCGATGTCCGCTGCAGGTGCTGATGAGATGACGGTATTGGCTAACTTAATGCTGGGTAAATATGTAGTAGCTTTTGAAGTAGCAGCTATTCTGCTTCTGGTAGCAGTAGTAGGAGCAATTATCCTGGCGAAAGGAGCGGATGATAAATGATAGGATTTACGCACTATTTAATTCTCAGTACGGTTTTATTCGGGATTGGCATGTACGGCGTTATTTCCAAACGAAATGCAGTAGCAGTGCTGATGTCGGTAGAAATCATGCTGAATGCGGTTAATATAAATTTTATTGCCATCAGTAAATTCATTCGTTCTGAAACGGGAATAGGCCAGCTGTTTGCCATTTTTGTGATTGTGGTGGCCGCTGCTGAAGTAGCGGTGGGACTGGCTTTGATAATTGCCATCTACCGACAGAAGAAATCAGTTAATCTGAATGATTTTAACTTATTGAAATGGTAAGGAGGGGGATATAACGATGCAAAATATATTAGCTTCATCATGGGTTATACCGTTCCTGCCATTTATGGCTTTCGCTCTAATTGGGCTGTTTTTATATCGCTGGCCCAAATTATCAGCTGCGGTATCTATTCTGGCCATTGGCTCTTCGCTGGTGTATTCCGTATTGGTGGCTATGGCAGTATTTTCAAAAGGGCCCGGAGTATTTGAGATTGCTGCCCGCTGGTTGAATATGCCTGGATTACAGGTAGATATGGGGCTGCTTATTGATCCGCTTACCGCAGTAATGCTGCTGGTGGTTACTATTGTGGCATTGCTGGTGCAGGTATATTCCATAGGCTATATGCATGATGATCCTGGCTTTGCCAGTTATTTTGCCTATCAGAGTATCTTTGCCGGTTCCATGCTTGGGCTGGTAATATCCAATAACTTTGGACAGATATTTGTATTCTGGGAACTGGTTGGTTTGTCATCATATTTATTAATCGGATTCTGGTTTGGCCGCCATTCAGCCCGGGAAGCAGCCAAGAAAGCTTTCATTACTAATCGGGTCGGGGATTTTGGCTTTCTGCTGGGTATTCTATTTCTGCAAATAATTTTTGGAACCCTGAACTTTAGTGATTTATCCGGCGCAATTGCCAGTTACACTAATACGGCTGTACTGATTACGGTGTCTCTACTGTTATTGTTGGGACCGGTGGGCAAGTCAGCCCAATTTCCTTTGCATGTCTGGTTGCCAGATGCCATGGAAGGCCCTACCCCGGTTAGTGCGCTTATACATGCAGCTACTATGGTGGCGGCCGGTGTATATTTGATTGCCCGGGCATTTTTCATATTCAACACTTCACCGGAAACTATGATGGTAATTGCTGTACTGGGCGGATTTACCGCTTTGTTTGCTGCCAGTATAGCTTTGGTACAAAATGATATAAAACGAATTCTGGCCTACTCAACTTTATCCCAGCTGGGTTATATGATAATGGCTCTGGGAGTTGGAGCTATGACAGCCGGAATGTTCCACCTTATGACCCATGCATTTTTTAAGAGTCTGCTATTTTTGGGGGCTGGTTCAGTAATTCATGCCCTGGCCAATGAACAGGATATTTGGAAGATGGGCGGACTGCATAAAAAAATGCCCATAACCACCTGGACTTTTGTAATTGGTGCACTGGCTTTAAGCGGTATACCTCCACTTTCAGGCTTCTGGAGCAAGGATGAAATCCTGCTGGGAACTTTTGCTTCCGGACATATGGGGTTATATATTCTCGGTTCACTGGTAGCCTTTATGACCGCATTTTATATGTTCCGCCTGATATTTGTCGCGTTCTTTGGTGAAAACCAGGCTGGTGAACATGCTCATGAGTCACCGGCAGTAATGACCGTGCCTCTGATTATTCTGGCAGTGCTGGCTGTATTTGCCGGTTTTGTCGGTTCACCATTAATGAATTATGCTTTTGCTCATTACATTACTTATCCGGGAGCTGTACATCATACTCCCAGTATGACGATTATGCTGATTTCTTCGGCGCTGGCGGTATCAGGAATATTTTTGGCCTGGGCGGTTTATCAGAAGCAGTGGCTGGATTATGAAGAGTTGAAAATTAAAATGGGCGGCATATATCTACTGCTCTATAACAAGTATTACATTGACGAATTCTACGCCTGGCTGATTAAACATTTCATAGACGGAACTGCCAGACTTATGGAATGGTTTGATTTGAAGGTTGTCAATGGCGCGGTTAACGGACTGGCCTGGCTGACCGGTTATCTGGGCTTAAACCTGCGCTATACCGAAGATGGTCAGGTGCAAACTTATGCCATTTATATATATGCAGGAATGGTCGTCCTGATAATTTCAGCATTGTGTGCCGTATTTACGGCGATAGCGTAGGGGGTGGGCGATGATGAGCAGTTTACCAATTTTATCACTTACACT
>JAAYBS010000131.1 GCA_012718855.1 Syntrophomonadaceae bacterium | reverse complement strand
CCTCAAATTCTCCTCCGCCATTATTGCGCAAATCCAAAATAAGTCCCTGAATATGTTTCTCATTCAATAACCGTTCAAGACTAGTCGCCATTTCCTCAGCTGAACGGCTATGAAACTGGTTAAGTTTAATATAGCCTATTTCAGGTACACTCTCGATTACCTCTTCTTCAACCGAAGGCACATTGATAATTTCACGGATAATTTTGAACTCATGTTCCTTGCCATCTGACTCCCGATAAACGGTTAACAGTAATTGGGTTCCCGGTTCACCCCGCATCAAATGTACCGCTTCATCCTGGGTCATCCCCATAGCGCTCTCACCATTCAAGCGCGTAACAATATCCCCATGTTTAACACCTGCTTTAAAGGCAGGAGTCCCTTTAATCGGCGATATTATTTCCAAACGTCCGGCTTCATCCTGAAGTATATAAACTCCGATGCCTCCGAATTTGGCCTCCAGCTGAACCTTTAACTCCTGCCAGGCCGCCCGGTCCAAATACTTGGAATAAGGGTCATTCAATGACTCTACAATACCTGCCGTCGCACCACCAATAACTCCCGGAGTATTTACTTCATAAAGTGACTGTGTCTTTACCAGACCCAGAACACTAAGAAGTGTACCAATACCGGAAGCATTAGTAATAAAAAAGAATAATACTCCCCCAAATGTCAATATTCCAATCAGGGAAAAGAATAAGTTAAGCCCTTTGAACCATTTTTTATCTCTCAATTTTTCACCACCACTAACCCTAGTATATTAATAATTCACAACTATTATGTTATCCCACCATCAACTGTAATACAATTCTTAGTTGAAAAAGTTAGACAGTACAGACACGAGCGGTATATTTGTACTAGACAATAAAAAAGTCCCCCTTTGTCATTTAAGGAGGACATTTAAAATACTTTTTCATTAATCTCGAACCGCTATCTTATGTAGGCCATGGGATCGGTATAACTGCCGTTAATGCGGACCTCGAAATGCAGATGCGGACCGGTACTCCAGCCGGTGCTTCCTACCCGGCCGATAGTTTGTCCTTTGGTAACTGAGGCACCATTACTAACCGCATAAGCGGACATATGAGCATATAAAGTTGACAGACCATTGCCATGATCAACTACTATTACCTGTCCGTAGCCTCCCATCCAACCGCAATGAATAACCTTGCCGCTGTCAGCTGCCACAATACTGGCACCTCCCGGAGCACCTATGTCAACACCGGTATGCATTTTTCTCACTTTCAATATCGGATGATAGCGCATGCCATAAGCTGAAGTAATACTTGAATATCCAGGGGTAGGCCAGGTATAGGTACCAGTTCCCAGCTGGGTGGTGCTACCCCCCTGCATACGTCTGATCATGGATTCCAATTCACGGGAAGTCTGTTCCAATTCCTCCAGGGCTCTTAAATAAGCATTTTTCTCCTGCTGTACACTGCTTAGAACTCCCTTTTTATTACTTTTCTGCTGGTCTAAAGTATCTTTTATAGACTTTTGGTCTTCATAATTCTTTTTTAATTCATTTTGTTTTACAGCCAGATCACTCTTTTTAGTCTCCAAATCATGTTTTTGCTTATCAATAGTATCAATTAAGTCAACATCCTGTTCAACTATGGCATTTACCATATCATAGCGGGTTAAAAAATCTTTAATGTCGGTTGCCGACAATAATACCTCCAGATAGGAAACATCACCCTGTTCATAAAGAACGATTAATCTTTCTGATAACAGTTCGGTTTTATCATCCAACTCCTGTTGTGCATCTTTGATTTCAATTTCCAATTGAGCAATATTCTCTTCCAGATAAGCTATACGATCAACAGTTGATTCCAGTTGTCTTTCATTGGCTACAATATTCTTTTCCAGCCTCTGAATCTCTCCCATTATACTGCGTTCTTGTTTTTTAACTGAATCAATTTTGCTCCTGGTTTGTGAAATATCTTTACCTACCTCCTGCAACTGGCGCTGATGATCTTCCAATTCGTCAGCATAAACCGGCAGAATAGCTCCCAACATAAATATTACCGCCATTAATAAAGCTAATGACTTATTATGTATCTTCACTGCTTGTTACCTCCCCTCAACAGCCAAGAAGCCTGATTATACAAAATCCTCATATAAAAAAATTCTAAATTTAAACCTTTAAGAAACGATTAATGGAAATATAAGTCCCTAGCATCCCCAATAGGGCTCCAATTCCGATTAAAGACAAATACAACTGCGACAGCAGATGGGGATCGGAAACCAACGGCATAAAGAAAATGGTTCCTATTCGTGACACCAGCGAATTATATCCCAAGGCCAGCAATAGCACTGCTATGAGGCTGCCGCTTATTCCCATGAACATACCTTCAATAAAAAACGGCCAGCGCACAAACCAGTCGGTAGCACCAATCAATTTCATCAGATAAATTTCTTTGCGGCGGGCGAAAATTGCCAGCCGGATCGTAGTGGCAATCAGGAAAACTGCTCCCGCCGCCAGCAATATGATAAAAGCAATACTTACAACTCTTACCCAGCGTGTAACCTGAAACAGTCTCTCTACCACGCCTTGTCCGTAATTTACTTTATAAACTCCATTGATTTTATTAATTTTGGTGGCAATAACCGCTACCTGATGAGGGTCCTTAGCTTTAACATCAAAAGTGTTGGGCAATGGATTCTTACCGATAGTAGCTTTCAAATCGTAATCCTTGCCATAGCTTTCCTGTAATTTTTTCAACGCCTCATCCCGGGAAACAAACTTTACCGACTTAACTCCATCTATCTTTTCAATATTGCGTTTAACTGCACTTATTTCACTGCTGTTCAGGTTTTTGTCCAGGAAAGCAATAACCTGAACATCTGACTCCAAGCGATTCATAATGTTTCCGGCATTTATGGTCATCAACAGGGCTATTCCCAGTATTAAAATAGAAACTGCTACGGTAGTTATAGTGGCAAAACTCAGCACCCGGTTACGGGACAGCGACTGCGCTGCTTCACGAATAAAATAAATGGCATTGGCAGGTTTCATAACAGATACTCCCCGCTGGGCATATCCGAAACCAGCTTACCTTTATCCAGGGTAATCACACGCTTATTGGCCGCTTTGACCAGTTCCCGTGCATGAGTTGCCATAATTACCGTAGTACCAAGTCGATTAATATCATAAAGCAATTGCATAATCTCCTGAGCAGTCTCCAAATCCAGATTACCGGTAGGCTCGTCAGCAATCAAAACCAGGGGACGATTGGCCAAAGCCCGGGCAATCCCGACCCTTTGTTGTTCCCCTCCGGATAATTGTGAAGGAAACGAGTCTTCCCGACCTTGCAGGCCTACCATTTTGATTACTTCGGGGACTCTCACCTGCATATCCTTTTTACTGGCTCCCACCACCTGCATGGCAAAAGCAATATTTTCTTTAACGGTTTTTGTCTCCAAAAGCTTAAAATCCTGAAAGATAATTCCTATATTGCGCCTCAGCTTGGGTATATCAGAACGCTTCATGCGAACAATACTTCGCGAAGCCACAAAAATCTGTCCCCGCGTGGGCAGCTCTTCCCGGAACAATAACTTAACCAGGGTAGACTTGCCGGCCCCGCTTTGACCCATTAAAAATAGAAATTCTCCCCGATCTATTTTCAAAGAAACATCATTTAATGCGATAACACCATTATCATATTTCTTGGAGACATTGTAGAATTGAACCAACATCGAATCATACCTCCAAAATAAAAAAAACCACCATCTCTGGTGGTTCTACAAAAAGAGCTGAAATTCCTTTTTTATCGTCCCTTTATTTTCAGCAAAAGCTGGGTTTTCTGGACAATGCCCTCAACCGTCAGGCCATAATGTCGCATTAATTCCTCCGGAGAGCCCGACTGTCCGAAAACATCCTCAATGCCCATCCGTAATACCGGTATCGGATAATTAGCTGCCACGACTTCACAGACTGCACTGCCCAGCCCGCCTATAGTATTGTGCTCCTCAGCAGTTAATATAGCTCCGGTGCGACGTGCTTCACTGATAATCAATTCCTCATCAATCGGTTTAATGGTATGCATGTCAATT
>JAAYBS010000130.1 GCA_012718855.1 Syntrophomonadaceae bacterium | reverse complement strand
TTGCCATATTTAATGAAAGAGATTCCTGATACTCCAATCTATTGTACTTCCAGCGGCGCAAAGATATTAAAAGGTCATTATCATCAGGATTGGAATTTTATCGAGGTCAAAACTGGCGATACTTTGGATATTGGTTCTGCACAACTGACTTTTGTAGAAGCTCGTATGCTGCATTGGCCGGATACTATGTTTACTTATATGAGTGGAGAAAATATCCTGTTCAGCAACGATGCTTTCGGGCAGCATTATGCCTCAGAACTTATGTATAATGATTTGGTGGATCAGGCGGAATTATTTCAGGAGGCCATAAAATATTATGCCAATATCCTGACCCCATTTAGTCCGATGGTTACAAAAAAGATTCAGGAAGTAGTGGGTATGCAGTTGCCGCTTAATATGATAGCCCCCAGTCATGGAATTATCTGGCGGGACAACCCGGCACAAATTATTGAAAAGTATCTGCAATGGGCAGACGGCTATGCTGAAAATCAAATCACTATAGTTTATGATACCATGTGGAATGGAACCAGAAGAATGGCCGAAGCAATAGCAGCCGGTATTAAAGCCCAAAATGCTGATGTGGCTGTAAAGTTATTTAATGCTGCCCACACGGATAAAAACGATATAATTACTGAGATATTTAAATCCCGGGCAGTGCTGGCCGGTTCCGCTACTATTAATAGGGGTATACTGTCGGCTATTTCAGGAATATTGGAAATGATGAAGGGGTTAGGCTTTAAGAATAAGAAAGCGGCGGCTTTTGGCACCTATGGCTGGAGCGGCGAATCAGTAGCTATTATTGAGAAATGGCTGCAGGAAGGCAAGTTTGAAGTAGTGCAGCCAGGTATAAGAGAACAATGGAATCCGGACGATGAAGCTATCGAAAGATGTATTGCCTTTGGTAAATCATTTGCTGAAAAGTTATAGTATAAAAGTATACGGGAAAGGAATGGAGACAGTATACCTGTCCCCATTCCTTTTAGTTATTTAGGCTCATAGTAGCATCTTTTGGGAGAGTGGATTTTTTCTTCCGTTTTTAATTTCTTTATTACTTTATCCACTTCTTTTTTGTCCAATCCGGAAATCTCGGCTACCTGCCCGGAACTTAAAGGCTTGCCGGCTTCCTGGAAGGCTTTAAGAACTTTTTCTTCGTTGCTCACAAATCATCTTCCTTTCTTAAATATAAATCAGTTCAGCTTATGCATATTTTAGCCCTGAGACTACCGGTCGGCAATAGGGCATTATTTTGAATAAACGTTATAGCACTTCAGTAATCTGACCAATCTTGCTTAAATCATAGTCTCCCAAACCCTGTACTTCATTTTTGAAAGCAGTTGAATTAACCACCTCGATTACTCTCTGAATAGCCGGGCGAGCTAAATCATCCTTACGAATAACCAGTTCATAAGGTTCAAGCTGCAGCGGAATAAAATCAATACCGCGTACCTGTAAAGCAGCTTTTTGAATTCCCAATCCAACATCGGCGATCCCGCGGGCAACGGTGCTGGCTACAGCCAGGTGGGAAGTTACCACCTGGTTATAACCATTAATCAAACGGTTATCAATTCCCAATTTACGAAGTTTCTCATCCAGTAATACCCGGGTACCGCATCCCGGTTCTCTGTTTATAAAGCGAACCTCATCAGCAGTGAGATCATTCCAGTTGTTTATATTTCGAGGATTGCCTTCGGCCACATAAAAGCCTTGCTGTCGTTGGGCCAGATGAATAATTACGGCTGGAATACCAGGCATTAAACGTCTGATATAAGGGGCATTATATTGTTCGGTATCAGCATCCAGTAAATGCGCAGCCGCCACATCAACCTGTTCCTGATAAAGGGCTATTAATCCGGCGAAACTTCCCACATGTTTCCTATATACCCTAATAGGGACAGGACTGTTTTCGACCTGTTTGGCTAAAATGTCCAAAATGGGATCTAAACCACAAATTATCAAATCACTTTTATCAGTTCGAGGTTCCAGGTCAGAAATTAAATTATTAATGTTGTGGTGGCTGGAGGAGTATGATGTTGCCGCAGTAGCCGGGTTACCCATTTGCCGATACCTTTCTACATCCTGCGGATTAATGCGTAGTTTACGTCCAATACGAAAGGCAGGCAAATCCCCGCGCTTTACCAGTTGATAAACTGTATGCTTCTTTATTTTCAAAATTTCAGCAACTTCCTCGGGGGTCAAAGAGTTATTATTAGTCATTACAAATACCTCGCGATCTTGACAAAGACTTCCTCTTTATTTTACCATAGGCTTGAACGATGTCCAGTTATGTGATGTTATGTCATATTAAGTTATAATAATATCGAGTATAGTTATGTGTAGTTTGGTTAAAAATTGAAGGGGCTGGTGGATAATTCCCCGTATCAACCGTAAGAAGGGAGGCGTGGACAAAAAAAGCAGGGGAAAAAATTAAGAGGGAGAGATAATGATGAAAAAGAACCGGATACTGATAGCCCTTCTGTTGGGCATGTTGTTGATTATAGGAGGTTGTGCAGCTCAGGATAAAACCCCCCAGACTTCTGTCCAACCCACTATTGAACTTAACATCTCTGCTGCTGCCAGCCTGACGGATGCTGCCAAAGAACTGGAGCAGCTATATAAAGAGGAACATCCTGAAGTCAAACTCGTTTACAATCTTGCCGCCTCCGGCACTCTACAAAAACAGATAGAAGAAGGTGCTCCGGCTGATGTTTTCATTTCTGCAGGCAAAAAGCAGATGGATGCTTTGCAGGAAGGTGGATTTATAGTAAATGACAGCAGACAGAATTTATTGGGTAATGAATTGGTGTTAATTGTACCCAAGGATAGTAAAATTGAAACCTTCGATGACCTGGTCACTGATAAAGCAGCAAAAATAAGCATTGGTACGCCTGAGACAGTTCCGGCCGGTAAATATGCCCAGGAAGCTCTGACCAACCTGAACTTGTGGGAACCGATTCAGCCCAAACTGGTTATGGCTAAGGATGTACGCCAGGTGTTGACCTATGTTGAAAGTGAAAATGTAGATGCCGGACTGGTTTATCGTTCAGATACAATTGGTTCAGAAAAGACTCGCATTGCAGCTGCCGCCCCAGCGGATTCTCATAGTCCGATCGTTTATCCAATGGCTATAGTGGCGGCCAGTCAGCAGCAGGAAGCAGCTCAGGAGTTTGTAACTTTCCTGACCGGTGAAAAGGCTAAAATAGTATTTGAAAAATATGGCTTTAAAAATTTATAGTTGAGTGATTTTTATGAATATTCCCTGGGATTTAATTGACTGGTTTCCAATCTGGCTATCAATAAAAGTAGCCTTTTTAAGTGCGGGTTTAGTGGCAGTACTGGCATTGCCACTGGCCCGTCTTATGGAAAAATATAGTTTTC
Organism: Syntrophomonadaceae bacterium; assembly: GCA_012718855.1. Lineage (GTDB taxonomy): Bacteria > Bacillota > Syntrophomonadia > Syntrophomonadales > Syntrophomonadaceae > JAAYBS01. The sequence continues at coordinate 7,745 of JAAYBS010000130.1, read as the reverse complement.
GGGGCCGGGATGCTGTAGAGGCATTTGTCACCCTTCCCCTGGTATTGCCGCCTTCTGTTGTAGGCTACGGCTTATTAGTTTTAATTGGCCGCAGGGGACTGTTGGGAAATTTCTTACATAATATGGGCTTGAGCCTGGTGTTTACCTGGTGGGCAGTAGTTATAGCCGCCAGTGTAGTGGCTTTTCCGTTAATGTATCAGAGTGCCCGCGGGGCTTTTGCCAGTGTTAATCCCGACTATGAGAAAGCTGCCCGTACACTGGGTGCCGGTGAATTGGCCGTCTTCTTTCGAGTTACGCTGCCTCTGGCCTGGCCGGGAATTTTATCGGGATTAGTTTTAAGCTTTGCCCGGGCTATGGGTGAATTTGGTGCTACGCTGATGGTGGCCGGAAATATTCCTGGTCGAACGCAGACTATCCCTCTGGCCATTTATTTTGCGGTAGAGTCAGGGGATAAGCTAACTGCTAATACTCTGGTGGCAATTATAAGCGTTTTTTGTTTTGCCTTAATCCTGTGGGTAAATCGCTGGAAAAAGAAATACCAACAGTATTAAAACGGTAAAAAAATTGGAGGCAAAATATGCTAAAGGCTGATTTTAAAAAGGAATTATGGCATTTTAATCTGCAGGTCAGTTTTGAAGTGTTTGCGGGGCAGGTGCTGGTTTTGTGGGGTCCTTCAGGCGCAGGCAAGACGACAGTTCTGGAGTGTTTGGCCGGTTTAAGACATCCTGATGAAGGGCAGATATCCCTAAATAAAAAACTGCTGTTTTCAAGTATCGACAGGATTAATTTACCGTCACGAAAACGGCGTATTGGTTATTTGTTTCAGAATTATGCGCTTTTTCCGCATATGACCGTGGGCGAAAACATTGATTTTGGTCGGCGTTATCAGTCCGATAAGGATTTTTCTTACCAGCGCTGGCGAAAAGATTTGATGGAGGCTTTTGGTATTGGACACCTGATTACCCGCTATTCATATCAATTATCCGGCGGAGAAAAACAACGGGTGGCGTTGGCCAGAGCTATGGCGGTAAGACCCGATTTGCTGCTTCTGGATGAACCGTTCAGCTCTTTGGACCATGAAACCAAACTGGATTTAAGGCATGAATTAAATGCGGTAAAGAAAACCTGGGATATTCCTGTGGTTTTAGTTACCCATGACCGGGAGGATGCTGATGCCCTGGGAGATTGTATAATTACCATTGACCATGGACAAATGATTCAGTCACAAAGGACGCAAACTGCCTATAATAATGACACTCAAATCTATACCGTCTTATAATCATAAAACCTGATAAGATTCCAGCACCTGAGAATAGCCAGTGCTCATTAAATATGTTTAAATAAGTTATGACAGGCAATCTGCCTGAACTTAACTGGTAGAAAGAGTTGATTGCACTGGTGGATATCATTAAAGAACGAAACCTGCAGGTTTTTAAAGAGGGAAATTTATCAGATGTATCAGATTATATGGTAGTGGAGGAAAACCTGCGTATAATACTTAACGGTCATGAACTGGTAACCCTGGCCTGTTCACCTGAGGCTACAGAACAATTGGCGGTGGGATATCTGTTTAGTGAAGGGCTGTTAAATAGTAGAGAAGATATCAAAAGTTTGCAGGCAGATGATCCTTTGGCTGTAAGTATAGAAACTTTTTCACAGGTAACCTTACCAGCAGGAGCAAGGAAAATTAATACCTGTATGGGTAAGGGGGGGACCGAATTACCAGATCCTCTAACGATTGATACAGAACTTCCAAGGTTTGATCCCTGGCATTTACTAAAGCTTATTCATGAACTGGATTCCACTTCGTTTACTTTTCAGCGTACCGGGGGAGTACACAGTGCAGCTTTAGGAAACAGTGAAGCTATGCTGGTCAGGTACGAAGATATTGGTCGACATAATGCAGTTGATAAAACTTTGGGGCACGCCATACTGGAAGGAATTTCTTTGCAAGATAAGGTTTTGTTGTTAAGTGGCAGAATTGCGTCGGAAATCCTTATTAAAGCGGCTCGTAACCGTATACCAGTTATAGTCTCCCGTTCAGCTCCAACACTGCTGGCGGTGGAATTAGCTGAGAAATTGGGCCTGACGGTAGTAGGTTTTGCCCGGGGTCAACGTTTTAACTTGTATGCTCATGGGGAACGGATAAAATTTGATTAGAAGGCTATAGTGATAAAGGTAAAATAGACTTTAAAATAGCATAAACGAGACTAAAATTACCTTATGTTATATACTGCATAATGCAGGGGTATATGATAAAAAATTATTTTGGTGATTTGGAAGGTTTAAAATGCCGGTATACAGGTATTCTGTTACTGGCATTTTGCTGTTTTGTATGCTTTCAACCCTGCGAAACGTCATATAGTTGGAGGAACACACTCCTTTGTGTCGAATAAAAACTAATATAATAGTAATTGTTTTAATACAATTTCATAGCTCCGAGTCATATCCGCCTAAAGTCCATGACTATGGAAATATGACCGTTAGGGTATACCGGGAAACAGGTATGCCTCCCATGTTTGGAAAGGAGCAGGCTTAATACAGGAAAACACGCTTGTGTTAAGCCTATCTGGGGTCATCGAACCAGAAAGCCTCCTATTTCATATAGGTGGCTTTTTTGTTCGCTTTAGTTTGGTAATTTTAGAAGGGAGTGGAGATTTTGGACAGGGTGAAATTAACTATTAACGGGAAGGAGGTTGAAGCTCCGGCAGGTAGTACTATATTACAGGCTGCAGAAATGGCTGGCATTGAGATCCCAAGATTATGTTATGATCCTCACCTCAGTAGTCTGGGGGCATGTCGCCTGTGCGTGGTAGAAGTAAAGGGCAATCGTTTGCTGCCGGCTTCCTGTGTTACCCCGGTAACCAATGGCATGGAAGTCGAGACTGAAACGGATGCAGTAGTACAGGCGCGTAAAACTATTCTGGAACTTCTGGTTGCCAACCATCCTCTGGATTGCATGACCTGCGATAAGATGGGAGCATGCAAACTGGCAGATTACTGTTATAAGTATGAGGTTAAGGATAGCCCCTTTGTAGGTGAAAGGCATCATTATCCTCTGGACGACAGTAATCCATTCATAATCCGTGATATGAACAAGTGTATCCTATGTGGTGCATGTGTTCGTGCCTGTGAAGAAATGACCGGACAGGATAATCTGTCCTACCTGTATCGTGGCTTTGACCGTAAGGCAACTACGGCTGCCGATGTACCGTATATTGAATCTGACTGCGTATTTTGTGGACAATGTGTCGCAGTATGTCCTACCGGAGCTTTGGTAGAAAAATCCATGTCCGGGAAAGCCCGGCGCTGGGATATTGACAGGGTACGTACCACTTGCCCGTTTTGCGGTACCGGATGTAACTTTGATCTGGCCGTAAAAGATGGCAAGGTTATTGGCGTTCTTTCCACACCGGAAGCGCCGGTAAACGGACAAATGCTTTGTGTAAAAGGGCGTTTTGGCTGGGATTTCATTTATAATGAAAAACGTCTGACTGCCCCGTTAATAAAGAAAAATGGGCAATTTGTGGAAGCCAGCTGGGATGAAGCTTATGATTTGATTGCTGAAAAGTTTAATGCTATTCGTGATCAATATGGTCCGGACTCTTTTGCCGCACTGAGCTCTGCCCGGTGTACCAATGAAGAAAACTATTTGGTGCAAAAATTAACCCGTGCCCATATGGGAAGCAACAATGTAGACCATTGTGCCCGTACCTGACATGCGCCTACCGTGGCCGGTCTGGCCACTACTTTCGGAAGCGGCGCTATGACTAATCCGATTTATGAAATTACTGAAGAAGCAGAACTGATGCTGTTAATCGGAACCAATGCTACCGAAGCTCATCCGATTATTGGTTATAAAATGAGACAGGCAGCTCGTAATGGAGCTAAAATGATTGTCTGTGACCCGCGCCGTATTGACCTGGTTGACGAAGCTGATTACTGGCTACAGATTAAGCCGGGCACTGATATTCCGCTTCTTAATGGTTTGATGCATATAATCATTAAAGAAGGTCTGGAAGATAAGCAATTTATTGCCGAACGCACCGAAAACTATGAAGAGCTAAAAGCAGTCGTGGAAAATTACCCGCCGGAAAAAGTTTCTGAAATGACGGGAGTATCTGTGGAAGACTTATATGCGGTTGCCCGTTTATATGCTACGACTGATAAAGCAATGATATTCTATACTCTGGGTATTACTGAGCATATCTGCGGTACCCGTAATGTTATGAGTATTGCCAACCTGGCTATGTTAACCGGACATCTGGGCCGTCCTGGAACCGGCGTATGCCCGATGCGCGGACAAAACAATGTTCAGGGTGCCTGTGACATGGGAGCTCTTCCCAATGTTTATCCAGGCTATCAGGCAGTAACCAACCCGGATATACAGCAAAAATTTGAAAAAGCATGGGGAAAAGAGTTACCTAATAAAGTAGGATTAAAGATTCCGGAAATGTTCGAAGCTGCGCATGAAGGAAAAGTCAAAGCCATGTATATTTTAGGTGAAAATCCGGTTCTGACTGATCCTAATGCCAACCATATCAAGGCAGCTCTGGAGCATCTCGATTTTCTGGTTGTTCAGGAATTATTCCTGACAGAAACTGCAGAATTTGCAGATGTTGTTCTTCCGGCTGCCAGTTTCGCAGAATGTAATGGTACTTTTACCAACACTGAACGCCGGGTGCAAAGAGTACGCCAGGCAATCGAACCAATCCCCGGACAGCCTAACTGGATAACTATTTGCCAGATGGCAACCCGGATGGGATACCCGATGAGTTATGAACATCCTTCGGAAATCTGGGATGAGATGTCTTCACTGGCGCCTTCCATGGCGGGAGTTAATTATGACCGTCTGGAAAAAAGCAGTTTACAGTGGCCTTGTCCTACAGTTGAGCATCCGGGTACACCCTTCCTGCATAGCGGCAAGTTTACACGCGGCTTAGGATTATTCCAACCTGCAGATCATGTACCACCTGCAGAAATGCCGGATAAGGAATATCCTTTCCTGCTTTCCACCGGTCGTATATTATATCATTATAATGTAACTACACCTTACTCACCTGGCATTGCCAGCGTATGGGATAAGGAACTGGCAGAATTCCATCCGCTGGATGCTGAAAAACTTGGCTTGAAAGAAGATAGCAAAGTTAAAATTACATCGCGTCGCGGTGAAGTAATATCTGCTGTAAAGATTACAGAAAGAGTACAACCAGGAATGATCTGGATGTCATTCCATTATGCAGAAACACCAACCAATGAGCTAACCAGTGATGGTCTGGATCCGATCACCGGAACTGGAGAATACAAGGTTGCTGCAGTAAAAGTGGAGAAATTATAGGAGGCTCAGTATGAAAAAGGTTCCAGTAGAGGAGGCTGTTGGTCTGCCTCTCGGTCATGATATAACTGCCATTGTTCCAGGTAAAAAGAAGTACCGTGCTTTTAAACGGGGACATGTGGTAACAACCAATGATGTTGAAAAGTTACGCAACCTCGGAAAAGAGCATATTTATATCTGGGAAACCAAGGAACAATTAATTCATGAAGATGAAGGTGCGCTTCGTCTGGCGCGAGCTGCGGCTGGAACCGGAGTTGTTATTACTGAGCCCAGTCAGGGCAGAGTAAATCTGAAAGCTGAATATAATGGCTTATTAAAGGTTCAGGTCAGTCAATTGCAATGGATAAACAACATTGAGGATATTATATTTTCTACCCTGCACAATAATCGAGAGGTGTCGAAAGGTCAGCTTATAGCGGGAACTCGTGTAGTTCCATTAGCGATTGAAGCTAATTTGCTTCAGGAAGCCGAGAGCCTGGCTTTAAACCCGTTACCCCTAATTACGGTTAGACCATACAAACCATTATGGGTGGGAGTAGTCACTACTGGCTCTGAAGTAAACAGCGGCAGAATCCGTGATGGATTTGCCCATATTCTTCGCCAGAAAATTAATGCTTTTGGTGGTCGTTGGATGGGACAAACTATTGTCCCTGACGATTCGGAACTCGTCGCCCTGGAAATTCAAAACTTTATTGCTGAAGGAGCAGACCTTATCCTGGTCACCGGCGGAATGTCAGTAGATGCGGATGATGCCACTCCTGAAGCAATTCGTAACAGTGGGGCACAGGTAGTATTTCACGGTGCTCCGGTATTACCAGGTTCGCAATTTATGATGGCTTACATGGGTCATGTGGCTATATGTGGAGTTCCTGGTGGTGCATTATTTAATCAGGTTACTACTTTGGATCTGATTTTACCCCGCGTTTTTGCAGGGGAGCGTATATCTCGAGCTGATATAGTTGCTTTGGGCCACGGAGGATTATGCCAGGGGTGTAAAGTATGCCATTTCCCGGTCTGCCCCTTTGGAAAGTCCGCACCATTCTAAGGAGGATAACAAGGTGAATTCTGGTATCAGCCTGGAAAATGCCAGGGAAATCTTAATAGAAAATTGCAATATCCTCAAGGGTGAAATAATTCCGTTGAACCAGGCGGTAAATAGAATTTTGCTGCAGCCGGTTTATGCAGCCCATGATTTACCGGCTAAAGCTCAATCAGCTGTAGATGGCTTTGCTCTGGGTAAGGGCCCTGACCAGATTGGCAGCAGCTATGAAATAATAGCTGATCTGAAACTGGGAAGTTTTCCCCAAATTTGCCTGGAGTATAATCAAGCGGCAGCAGTATCGACTGGAGGAATACTTCCTGCTGGTACAGTAGCCGTGGTACCGGTTGAAAAAGCTCGACTTGAACAGCAACAAGTAATTGTTCTGGAACAGATTAAACCTGGCACCAATATTAAAGCGGCCGGTGAAGATTTCAAACAGAATGAATTACTGTTGTCGGCTGGAACCCAATTGGATTACGCTGACATGGCCTTACTGGCCTCCTATGGTATTACTGATGTAGAAGTAGTACTGCAGCCTCGGGTAGCAATTGTTTGTCTTTCAGCAAACATTGTTCCGGTAGGCACGGAGCCGGAAACTGGTCAGATATGGGATAGCAACGGGCCAATGATTAATGCACTGGTAACCAGAGACGGTGGTTTAGTTTGCTCGGTTATTTATTCCGGAATAATCGGGCAGGGAAAAATGATTTCCCAATTAAGCCGGGAGATGGACAACCTGGAAGTGGTGATATTTACCGGGGGCACTTTTCAAGACGGTGAAAATGAAACGGAAGCCGTAATGAAGGCCTTAAATGCCAGAGTACTTTTCCGGGAAGTTGAAATGCAACCGGGAAGTCATTCCGCTGCCGGAATTGCTGACCATTGTTTACTGATGTCTTTATCAGGAAATCCAGCGGCCTGTGCGGTTAATTATAATATGCTGGTTACTCCGGTAATTCAGAATTTATTGGGGCAGAACAGTGATTATAAACGCATAAAGGCTCGTTGTATGACCGGTTATTCCAAAAAAAGCGGTTCCAGGCGTATGGTTCGCGGGCGAGCCTATTGTACGGAGAACGGTTGGGAAGTTGAGGTTTTACCTGGACAAAAGCCCAGCATGCTTCGTTCTTTGTTAGGATGCAATGCTTTTATAGACCTGCCGGCGGGGACTCCGCCAGTAGAAGCGGGAGAAGAGGTTTCAGTTATATTGTTATCCCCCGGTTCTGATTATTTAAATGGCAGGTATTAATGAATATGAAAATATGCGCATTTAGCGTTACGGGAGGTGACTAAGTCAGATGTCAGATTATAAGAATATTATAAGTGCATATAAAGATAAACCTGGTGGACTTATTGAAGCTTATCATG
>JAAYBS010000129.1 GCA_012718855.1 Syntrophomonadaceae bacterium | reverse complement strand
TGGTCATAAACTCCATTATGTCTTCCCAGGAAGCAGGAGTCATGATAGGATATTTTGGCTCCCAGGCTCTGCGAAGGTTTCAATTTACCTTCGGCAACCAGTTTAGCCAGTATTTCAGTGTAATGATAGACTTCGTAGTTGCCTCCCAATTGTGGATATTCATTCTTAAGAGCGTTATATCCATGAGGACATACTACAATAATCTTCTTTACTCCATAGTTATTAAAGCTTTCGATGTTTTGTTGTGCCATGGTCTGGTATAGATATTCATTACCTAACCTTCTGGCTGAATCACCACAACAGTATTCTTCAACACCTAAATACCCAAAGCTGACTCCGGCCTTATCCAATAGATTAACCAGTGCTTCGCCAACTTTCTTGTAACGGTCGTCAAAAGAAACTGCGCAACCAGCATAGAGGAGGTATTCAAATTCCTTGCCATCTTCACCCAACAGGTTAACCTTATCCCGGACACCACGTTCATTTAACCACTCGGCACGATTGGCAAAACCAACCCCCCAGGGATTGTAGTTACGTTCCATATTGGTGAAAGCCATTTGTGCTTCACTGGGCATATCACCCTGCCACATTACCAGATTACGACGCATTTCAACTATCTTGGGAATGTGTTCAATAAACATGGGACAATGTTCCATACAAGCACGACAGTTGGTGCAATCCCAAATTACTTCAGTAGTTACAACATCGTAAAGCAGACTCTTATCCATGGGGCTGACAAATTCTTCAGCCGCTTCAGTCATAGCCATTTCTTCAACAACTTCCGGCTGATTCTTGTTAGCAATAAGGTACGGTGCTTTCTCATCCAAATGTTGTTTCATGTGTTGAATAAGAGTAATTTTCGGATTTAGTGCCTTACCTGTATTATAGGCAGGGCAATTCTCCTGACAACGTCCGCAACGAATACAGGAGTCCAAATCCAACAAGTCTTTCCAGCCAAATTCTTCGATGTGTTCTACGCCGAAGGTTTCCGCTTCTTCAATATTATCAACCATACGACAGGCTGAAGGCTCCAGATCGCGGAAAGTATAGTTTAACATACCAGCCATAATGTGCCATAACTTGGTAAACGGCAGAATAGCAATAAACAGGAATGCAATTGCCATATGGAACCACCATAATATTCTATGCCACATTAATACTGAATCAAGTGATGTACCGGCAAACGGTGCGGCAAACATCCAACCAAACGGTGAAGCCAGTTGTTCATAAGCAATCTGTGCCATCGTAGTTGACATTTTAATCTGAGCTGCAATACGCAAGCCTTCAATTAAATATCCGGTAAACAGAATTGCAAATATTAACAGGATAATCCAGCCATCAGATTGTTTAGTATCATTAAGGCGGTCCGGTTTTTGTATATACCGGATACCAGCCAGAACTATAATACCTATCAAGGCCAGGAAGCCCATTATATCTACTACCTTGGAGAACCAAATATAAGAACTACCCTCAATATGCGGCCATCCTATCCAATAATGCGCAGCATCTACACCTGCAGCTAAAGCGAGAACTACAAATCCCCAAAATAATGCGAAATGCATCCAGCCAGCCAGGGGTTTTCTTATAATTCGAGCCTGAGCAAAAGAGTAATATATCAATGACCATATTCTTTGACCGACCTGATCATTACGATGAATTTCACCTTTAGCCAGCATCCACACCTGTACACGCTTATAAAAGCCATAGGCAAAAATGCCTAAAGGGATGAACATTATAAAATAAATAAGCCATTCGTAGGGAACGTTGGCCCCCACAATACGCATGGGGACATCATAACCGCCTTGTAAGGGATGATATCCAAAAGTCATTTAGCAAAACTCCCTCCTTACGCATTATCAGGTTATTACCGGATATACTTTTTAAGTATATCCAGTAATACCCTCTCCTCCCGTGGAAGGCTTTATTTCTTCAACTCATCACACAGAAGCGGAACAACCTTGAATAAATCACCAACTACTCCAAAGTCAGCTACATTGAATATCGGGGCTTCAGTATCTGTGTTGATAGCTGCAATAAACTTGGAAGAAGACATTCCAGCCAGATGCTGAATAGCTCCGGAGATACCACAGGCAACATACAGGTTCGGGTTAACCACCTTACCAGTTTGTCCTACCTGCAGTTCATGACCTAACCAACCAGAGTCAATGGATGCACGGGATCCGCCCAGTGCAGCTCCCAGCAGGTCAGCCAGTTGTTCTACAACCTTAATTCCTTCGGGGCCTTTACATCCACGACCACCGGATACTACTACTTCAGCTTCAGTGAGTTCCGGTCTGGAAGATACAGTTACTATAAAGTCTTTTACAGTCTGATATACATCAGCATCAGTAGCAGCAACAGCAGGTTTAACCACAGCCCCTGCTCCGGCAGCTTCAGCCAGTTCAAAAACGCCTGCGCGGATGGTTGCCATTACTGGAGAAGTAGCTACTTCTACCTTGGAAAGTGCTTTCCCGGCATAAATAGCTCTGGTAAAAACACCTTTACCTGCACTAATTTCAGCATCAATAGCGTCAGTTGCCAGACCAACTTCTAATTTTTGAGCTAATCTGGAACCCAGGTCTCTGCCATTAAAAGTATGTGCAAATAATACTGCATTCGGAGAATATTCCTTAATCATTGCAGCCAGCTGTACAACATAAGCACCAGTATTGTAGTTGGCAAATACATCGCCTTCCACAACATAAACTTTATCTGCACCGTATTTAGCAAATTCAGGAGCAAGTCCTTCTACATTTTTGCCAATTACTACTGCACTGACTTCATCGCCAAAACTCTTAGCCTTAGAGAGCATTTCATACGTAACTTTACGTATATTACCGTCTCTTTGTTCTACAAATACCCATGTTCCCGCCATCAATTACCCTCCTTTATATCAATACCATAATATTCTTTTATTGCAATTATTTCACTTCAACCTTAACGGTATTTTTCATCCAATCGCCTAATTTAGCAGCTGCAACATCAGGATCTTCTTCGATCTTAATACCAGCTGTCTTGGAAGGCGGTAAGGCTAATTCAATAATCTTAACCTTGGCATCAGCAGCGGCAGCATCTACTGTAGCTACCGGTTTCTTTTTAGCCTGCATAATACCTTTCATAGAAGGATAACGAGGCTCATTCCAGCTAACCTGACTGGAGACAACTGCCGGAATGGTTACTTCAGTAACCTGGGTTCCGCCATCAGCTTCACTGGTACAGGTAGCTTTACCACCAGCAATTTCGATATTGGTAATAACATTGACATGCGGTAAGCCTAAAATTTCTGCTATCCGGGTCGGAACCTGTGAAGAACCATCATCAGCGGCAACATGGCCGGCCAGAATCAGATCAGGGTTTTCAGCCTTAATAGCTTCAGCCAATGCAACTGCTCTTTGGAATTCATCAGCAGCGGAATCCTGTTTTACAAGAATGCCTCTGTCAGCGCCCATTGCCAGTGCTGTTCTTATAGCATCCATAGCCTTATCAGCCCCGGCAGATACAATTACTACTTCAGTAGCAATATTTTTTTCTTTTAGTTGGATAGCGCCTTCGACGGCAACTTCGTCATAAGGATTAATAATCAGGTTAATACCTGCATCTGAAATTTTACCATCTTTTAATTCGATTTTAGCTTCTGTGTCAAATGTTTGCTTAACACACACGAGAACCTTCAAGTTCATTCCTCCTTTTCGATTCATAATTTACCAGGCAAATCTTCAAACCCCTCAAACTAGCAGACATAAAGCCGACCATACCACCCCCAAGATTAATTTTATATCTGGCTGCCCAGGGCTAATTACCGCCTTTAAAACAACCTTGACCAACTATTTAAAAAAGGACATCACATTTAAGTTTCTATATTCATAAGCCATTTCCTGCTTCTTTAAAAAATCTTACGTAAAAATTTATATGCTTTAGGATTCCTTTTGATAAAAAAAAGTAGCAACCGATTTCAGGCCTAATTCACGGGCCTGAAATATTTGTTCAGTACTGCCGATAAACAATACTCCTCCCGGACGCATAGCATCAGCAAACCTACGATATAACTTGCTTTTGGTTTCTTCGGTAAAATAAATTACTACATTACGACATAAGATCAAATCAAAATCCTTGTTAAAATTATCTTTTAACAAATCATGGCGTTGGAATTTAATCATATTCTTCAATTCGTCTTTTGCCTGATAATTTTCACCCTGAGCGGTAAAATATCTAGCTAAATAAGCGGGTGGAATTCCCTGGGCTGCCTTAGCTGTATAGATCCCCTGTGCAGCCTTGGCTAAAACCTCCTGATCCAAATCAGTAGCCAGAATTTTGTCAGTTAGATTAACCCGGTTTTCTTTTAGCATCATAGCCAGTGAATATGGCTCTTCCCCGGTTGAACAACCGGCACTCCAGATTTTTAGTTCCGAACGGTTTTTCAATAAACCGGGAATAACCTGCTTCTCTAAAATCTCCCAATGATTAGCATTGCGAAAAAACTCGGATACATTAATAGTAATATGATCAAGAAATTTACGGTATAAATTAGCATCAGTTTTCAATAAACTGATAAACTCCTTATAATCAGGCACTGAGGCTGATCTCATAAAACTGTTAATGCGTCTTTCCATTTGAGGGCGTTTATAAGCGGTTAAATCAATATGGCTTAATAACTCAAAGTTTTTTATAAACCATTCCCAATTATCCGGCATTAAAACCATCCTCCCTTATCCCTGAATAATAGATAATGCCCGATCAACCGCTTCGGCAGTTTCATTAACATCTTCCATATCATGGGCACAAGAAATAAAACCGGTCTCAAATTGCGCCGGAGGAAAATATACCCCCTCATTTAGCAGAGCCTGATGAAAAGCTCCATATTTTTGAGTGTCGCAGCTAAGTACTGCTGTATAATTTTCAACTAATTCTTCAGTAAAGAATACGGTAAACATGGAAGCCAGGCGGTTAATCTCATATAATAGTCCATGATTTTCGAATATGGTCTTTAATTTACCGGTTAAATAGTAAGTCAATACCTCTAACCGGTCATACCAGTCATCATCAGCTAATATTTTTAAAGTTTCAACTCCGGCAATCATGGCTAACGGATTACCCGACAGGGTACCTGCCTGATAAACATCGCCCTGCGGTGATACCCGTTGCATTATTTCCCGACTTCCTCCGTAGGCACCAACCGGTAACCCTCCGCCAATGATTTTCCCCAATATGGTAAGGTCAGGTCTGATACCGACGATATTTTGAAACCCTCCATAACAGGCCCGAAAACCTGTAATAACTTCATCAAATATTAACAAACTACCGTTCTTTAATGTCAACTGACGCAGTCCATCCAAAAATTCATAATCCGGAATTACCAAACCCATATTACCCGCTGCCGGCTCTACAATAACTGCTGCTATTTCTTTTCCATACTCGTTAAATAATTCTATAACCGACTCCAAATCATTATAAGTTGCAATAAGGGTTAATTCACCAATACTGGCAGGAACACCGGGACTGGTCGGAACTCCTGAAGTCAGAAGTCCTGAGCCGGCTTTAATCAAAAAACTGTCAGCATGTCCATGATAACATCCCTCAAATTTTACAATCTTGTCTCTGCCGGTATAAGCCCTGGCCAGACGTACGGCACTCATAGCAGCTTCAGTTCCGGAATTAACCATACGTACCATTTCCATGGAGGGAATAGCCGCACAGATTAAACTGGCTAACTCAATCTCGGCCTCACACGGTGCACCAAAACTGGTTCCCCTTGAGGCCATGGAACAAACCGCCTCAACAACCTGCGGATGGCTATGGCCTAAAATTAAAGGACCCCAGGAACCCACATAATCAATATATGCATTGCCATCTACATCAATAACCTTTGCTCCATGAGCTTCCTTAATGAAGATTGGATTTCCCCCCACCGCTTTAAATGCCCTTACCGGACTGTTTACTCCGCCTGGCATATATTGACTGGCAACACGAAACATTTCCGTTGAACGATCAGTCTTCATAACTTGCAACCCCTCCAAACAGCAGCCTTATCCGGCTAATTCATTAAAAATATCTCATACTGGTTTTTTTATATTCGTGTTCACTGCTGATAATGGCATAATCCTCCAACCCCAACAGCTCTGACATATTGGTAACCAATTTATTTAATTCTTCCTCACTGCGACAATGAACCATGGTAAATAAGTTCTTATCAAAATCAGCCGGTACTTCCCTCAAATAACAATGACTTACCTGCTCACAGGCAGCAAACTTCATACCAATTCTATCAATCTGTTCCGGCTCAACTTTCCAGGCAACCATGGCATTAACTGTATAGCCGGCTTTTTGATGGCGTAATATGGCTGCGAAGCGGCGAATAATACCTTCATCCATCATAGCATTTATTCTTTGCATTAAATATTCTTCACTGATCCCTACCCGGGCAGCAATCCTGGCAAATGGCCGGGGTTCCAGCGGCAAATCCCCCTGAAGTTCACGAAGAATCGCTTTATCCTGATCATTTATGATGGCCATCACCCTCCATTTCCAGAGCAACCTTTATTTTATAAGTCTTAATTGCCGGCATACTGACAATATGTACACCGGTCTTTTCCATTAATTCATCAATAATTATCCGGGACTCTTCCTGTGAAGGGGCGGTAAGCGTAAACCATAAATTATACTCATGGGTACGTCGGTAGTTATGTGTAACACCATCATATTTATTTATTATTTCAGCTACTTCGTTAATTTTGTCCCCGGATACTTTAGCTGCACACAAAGTTGAAAAAAAACCTAATCTTCTGGCATCCAATACTGCGCCAATTCTTCTTATAATTCCTGCCTCTTTTAATGCTTCGATTCTTGCTATTATCTCTTCTTCAGTAACACCCAGCTTATCCGCCATAGTTTTATAGGGATACATATTAAGCGGGAAATTTGATTGCATCATATTAAGCAAAGCTTTATCCAAAGAAGTCAAATTAGCCATGCGCTAAACCCCCTTTGGGCTTGTACAGACACCAATCATCATTGGCCATAAAATTACCCTCACTATAATAATAAGCGCGCGCCCTGCAACCACCGCAACGTTCCCGGTAATCACAAATACCGCAATCACCCTCATACTCCATGGTGCGTAATTTATTTAAAACCGGATTGTTTTGCCAAATCTCATCGAAAGGAGTTTCTTTTACATTCCCCAAGGGTATATCCAGATAAGCACAGGGTTGTACATCACCCTTGGGACTGATTATACAATAGCTGATTCCCGCCAGACATCCTTTACTGAAACGAATGGGAACTCCTTTTTTATCAGCCACACGAATAAATTGAGGAGCACAGGTGGGTTTTATTTCAATAGCAACATCTTTTTGTTTTTCCATTAATCGGGCAATAGTCTTCTCATATTCTACAACTCTTAAAGCTTCGTCTTCAATATTGACTCCCCGACCAGTTGGTACCAGGAAGAATACATGGTGAGCCATGGCACCTATTTCCACTGCAAAATCAGTTATAGCTTCCAATTCGTTAACATTCCAATCCATAACCGTAGTATGAATCTGAAAAGGCAACCCGGCCTGTCGTAAGTTTTCCATTCCCTTTATGGCTAATTGCAAGGCATGGTCCAATTTACGAAATTGGTCATTCTTTTCATCTGATAAACTGTCAATGCTAACTCCCACAGCCATAAAACCGGCATCTTTTAATTTAAATGCTACTTCGGGAGTAATCAGGGTACCGTTGGTTCCCAGAACTGCTCTTAAACCCTGATCAGTAGCATACTTGCCCAATTCATAAATATCGGGCCGCATAATTGATTCCCCGCCACTGAAAATCATGATTTTAAATCCGGCCTTAACTAATTCGCGAATAAGTTTTTTGCCCTGTTCGGTGGTAAGTTCTTCACTTAATTTATCTCCGGCATCCCGGTAACAATGATCACAAAACATATTACATTGATTGGTAGAGTTCCACGATACCAGCATAATTTCAATCCTGAACGTAATTCATAACGTCCCGGATTTCTTCACCTCCGCAACTGTTTACCGATTTAAATATCTGGCTACATCTTTGGCTGCATAGGTAATAATCAAATCTGCTCCCGCCCGTTTAATAGCCGTCATTATT
>JAAYBS010000128.1 GCA_012718855.1 Syntrophomonadaceae bacterium | reverse complement strand
TAATAGTTATTTTCCTTGCTTCTTGTTTACTCATTTCTGTTTTCATCCTCCCATTATATATTTTTATGGGGGATGACATTTTACCTGATGAGTTATAGTATGACATTATTGCTGATTAACAAGAAATACTTGTCTAAACCTTTGACAATAGATCTTTCCTGTATTATAATTCTCTTTGCGCGGGTATTATCTCGCCTTTGCAGCCGGATGGTGTAGTGGTAGCACGACTGACTCTGGATCAGTTCGCCAGGGTTCGAATCCTTGTCCGGCTGCCATTTTATGTGGCCCCATCGTCTAGAGGCCTAGGATGCCGCCCTCTCACGGCGGAGACAGGGGTTCGATTCCCCTTGGGGCTACCAATAGAATATATACCTGCTGAATTGCAGGTTTTTTATTTTCTGGTTATTCTATTCCTGCCCGTAAACTTTTTTCATCCATTCGATTGTATTTCCAATTCCCTCTCTCAGAGATACTTTAGGATTAAAACCCAAATCTTTTTCTGCTTTGCTGATATCGGCGATTTTATCTCTGGTGGTAAATGGTTCTGACTCCCGATAACTTATCAGGCGGTCATCCTGATTCAAGTAATCCAGTATCAGGTCGGAAAGGGTTTTAATATCATGCGGTTCATTCCCAGCAATATTATAAACTTCACCTGCTCGAAATCTGGTAATAATATCGGCCAGAACAGCGGCACAGTCATCAATATATAGTGATGATCGGGTATGGTTCAGATAAACTGTATAAGGCATATGGTGTAATGCACGATATATGAATAGTGCTGCTACACTACGATAAGGTGAATAATATTCACCCGGTCCATAGACATTGAATAATCTCACTCTTACCGTTTCAGTACGGTGCATGGCTTCTGAATTCATAATCTGCATTTCATTAACCCATTTTGATATGGCATAATCATTTATCTGTTTTATCTCTATTTCATCCATGATTTCTTCAGACATTAGCTGGTCATAATCCCCATAAACCTCAGAACTGCTGGTAAATATCATTTTAAAACCATGTTCTTCCTGTAAGCGAATCAAATGTTTGGTTCCGATTACATTGGTTGTCCACATTTGTTCATAGTATTTTTCACCATTCCAACGACCAAATTCTGCGGCTAAATGATAAACATAATCAAAACTATGTTCCCGGAAAATTTCACTTAATTGTCTAAATTGACTTATATCGCAGCGAATATAATGATCACTATGATTATGTCTAAGATCGCAAATCCATACTTCATAACCTTTTTCTTTTAGTTTACTTACCAGGGGTTTACCAATTACTCCCTCTCCGCCAGTTACAAGGATTTTCAGGGGAATCCACCTCCATGTTTTTTATAACCGTTTAAGTCAGTCACCAGTAATTATTTTATTGTTCGTCCGGTTAATTAAGAAGTTGCAACCATCTTTATTCTGGGCCAGGTTTTTTTATCGTCATTTTTAAGATTGCTTATTGCCACAAGATTATTGGCAGATTCATTGCCGATTAATACAATGCCATTATTAATATAAGTGTGATTTAGCCAGCGTTTAACCAGAAGACTTATATCAACTATAATTAATCCGGTCCAACCTGTTACCACTGGAAAAGTAAGCTCCGGTACCTCACCTATATATATCTGGTCATTCCAGCTAATCGTTTTCTCATCCCATTCCGTTAATATTCGATGTATGGCAACTTGAACAATACCCGAATCAATCTCATTACGACATATGTGCATCATTAAATATGCAGCAACAATCTCCTTATTATGCCAGTCTTCCAGATCAAACTGCAGTATGGTTCGAAAATTGTCTTTTTCTTTTTTATACCGTCCTATGAACAGTGCTTTATCTTTTGATGAATAATAGTTTTTTTTACTATAGTATTCGGATATATAAACATTTTTGCCGGGATATAATTCTGACATAAATTATTCCTCCACTCCGAATTACCCGGTTAGTATTTTCCCCCAGGGTTTCCCCTGATTACGGACAACTTTACCTTTTCTATGCTGGTACAGTTTTTGGTTGTAATGATAATCATCGATTTGATCCTTGCCAATTTCGTATCGGGGATGATAAAGATGAACAGTCTGAGCCTGGGTCAGACATAATTCACAGCCATTCTGAATAAGACGATCAACCAGATCATTATCATCAAATGCCAAACCGGTGAAATCTTCATCATATCCCCCAATGTTAAGGAACTCATCGCGATTAATAGCCATGAGAAATGGAAGATTGGTATTCAATTTGGGGTAATTATGGTTAAAAGCCGCCAGATCAAAATTACCTTTATGTTGATTTACATAGTTAAGAAAAGAACCATCCTGATCATCCATGCCCACCGAGGTTGCCAATAGTTTAGAATTTATTCTTACTGGTACGGTCAACAATTGTATGGTTTCGTTCAAATGAAACATTTCGGCGCAGGATATTATTAATACATCACCCTGGGATATTCGGGCTCCGATATTCAGCGCAAACCCAGGTACCCGGTATTTCATCTTCTCAGGCCGGTTTCGCTGACCGGTAAATACATATTTCAGATTGAGGGTTCGTTTAAATTGCCGGCAAAGATTTTCTGTATCATCCGGTAATCCATCATTTAAGACGATAACTTCAAACGGGAATGGTATGTCCTGACAAAGCAAAGAATATAAGTTCCACTTTAATAGATGTGAACGCTGATAAGAGGTTATAAGTATAGATACCAAACTCACTCTGCAATCTCCCGTCTTAGACTTTTTATTCTTTCTTCCTGTATTCTACGCAAATCATTATTTTTTGGTGTTTGTTATTAACAGGCAGGATAGTAACTACTATGCATACCTTTCAATATACTAAAACAGGGTATGTTTAAAAATATTTTGCATTGGTATTAAAGGTGGATTATGAAAGAAATAATAAGAAGTACTGAAATAAATATTTCAAAAGATAAAGGGGTTTCCGTAATTACCTGCACCAACCGCCCGTTGTTTATTAATTATGTGTTTGAAAATTATAAACGCCAACTTTATAATCCTAAAGAACTGATTATTATATTGAACAATAATGATATCGATAGCATTGCTGTAAAAAAACAAGCGGCTAATTATGAAGCAGTAAAAGTATACCAGTTGGATGAAAGTTTATCTTTGGGTGTCTGTTATAATTTTGCTGTGCAACAATGTCATTATGAATATATAGCCAAGTTTGACGACGATGATTATTATGCTCCACTGCATTTAAATGAAAGTATGAGGGCTTTTACTTATACTGAGGCAGATATTGTGGGCAAACATACACGTTTTATTTATTTCGAAAATAGTCATCGGTTAATGTTATATGAGGGTATCAGCCATAATTACTCAACTTATGTTGTTGGAGCTACGATGGTTTTTAAGCGTAATGTATGGGATATGGTTAATTTTAAAAACCTAACTGTGGGAGAGGATAGTGATTTCCAGGAGGAATGTCGGAAACAGGGCTTTAAAATATTTTCAACTGATGAATATGATTATGTTACCATCAGACAAAAAGATATTAATAATCACACCTTTAAATTGGATGACGAAACTTATATGGCTTATTGTAATCCGGTAGCCAAAACACTTGATTATGCCCCGTTAATCACTCGTCATAATTATTTCTGATTTAATTAATTAAATAAAAGTTCTTATTAAAGAATTATTATGCTATGATTTAGTGGATTAGCTTTGAAATAGGAGTGAATATATGCGTACCCTCGTAGCTACAACTTTAATTAATGATAAAGGAAAAGAAATTTACTGTATGGCTCGAAAAGTAACTGATCAGCAAATAAATATTCTTCGTAACACCAGTCGCGATGAGTTGGAAGCAGCCGGTTTCACCTTTATTAAAATGCTGTCTTTGGAATACCCTAATATAAAAGGTAACGTCATATTTTATGAAGGACATCTGGATGAGATGGCCAAAACCCTTAAGAACATCGAGAAAAATTATATATGAATATAGAGTTAGAAGTTGTATTTGCTTAAAAACAGAGAGCTTTCTGCAAGCTCTCTGTTTTTAAATTCAAATGAATATCTAAATTTACTTTCTGATTTTAATGAATTTTCTTTTTCCCACCTGAACAACTTGCCCGTCTTCAACTTGCAGGTTTTCTTCAACTTGTTTTACGCCGTTGACTTTGACTGCTCCCTGTTCAAGCATTCGCCTTCCGTCACTGGTGGAAGAAACCATATTGTTCTCATGTAAAAACCTGGGTAGCCAGATTTCATTTTCTTCAACAATTATTTCATCAATATCGTCAGGTATATTTCCCTGTGAGAAAACCAGTTTAAATTTTTCTTCTGCTTGTCGGGCCGCTTCACTGCCATGATAAATAGTAATGATTTCTTTAGCCAGTCTAATCTTGGCATCGCGTGGATTAAGAGAGCCATTGGCCATATTATCCTGCATAGTTTTAATTTCCTGCATATTTACACGGGTTACCAGTTCAAAGTACCTGCAGATAAGATCATCAGTAATAGACATGGTCTTGCCAAACATTTCGTAAGGTTCCTCATTAATGCCTATATAGTTGCCCAGGCTTTTACTCATTTTCTGTACCCCGTCAGTTCCTTCAAGGATAGGCATCATCAAGGCGATTTGCGGTTCCATCCCATATTCCTTCTGCAGGTTCCTGCCTACCAGCAGATTAAACTTTTGGTCGGTGCCTCCCAATTCCACATCAGCTTTCAGAACTACTGAATCATATCCCTGCATTAACGGGTACATAAACTCATGAATACCAATAGGCAGACCTTCCTGATAACGCTTGGAAAAATCATCTCTTTCCAGCATACGCGCTACGGTGTATTTACCGGCCAAACCTAAAACATCCACCAGGTTTAACTTCATTAACCATTCACTATTAAAATAAACTACCGTCTTTTCCTTATCCAGGACTTTAAAGATCTGTTCCTGATAAGTAGCGGCGTTGGCCATTACCTGTTCTTCAGTTAATTGCTTGCGGGTCTCAGATTTACCGCTCGGGTCACCAATTCGCCCGGTAAAATCACCAATTATCAGATGTACTTCATGACCCAGGTCCTGAAATTGCCGTAGCTTGTTAAGTACTACTGTATGACCGAGGTGAATATCGGGAGCCGTTGGGTCCAAACCCAATTTAATACGCAAAGGTTTATTGTCTTTAATTGAGCGTTTCAGCTTATTAATAAGTTCCGGTTCCGGTACAATTTCAGCTACTCCTCTATTAATCAAGCTCATCTGTTCAGCTATTAATGTATCTATTTTTTCCACAATATAACCTCCTTGCCACAAAAAGTTTAGCACATATATTTTACGTTGTGCA
The DNA here is from genome assembly GCA_012718855.1 of Syntrophomonadaceae bacterium. Lineage (GTDB taxonomy): Bacteria > Bacillota > Syntrophomonadia > Syntrophomonadales > Syntrophomonadaceae > JAAYBS01. Next base: position 2,744 of record JAAYBS010000128.1, on the reverse strand, counting down.
ATAATAGGTGCTGTAATAGCGTATATGAATATAATAAACCGACACTATTACCTGCTAAGCAGGATTTAGCATTATTAGTGTATAATATTTCAGCAACATCTATTCGGGAGGATAATACTACTCATGACAAAAAAACCAGGTAAATCGGAAAGTAAATCTATCCAAACTGGTCTATGGAAGAAAATATTCAGCGTTGTAATATGGCTGGCTTTATTAGGGGCAGGAGCTTTGGCAGGTATATTTTTGTATACTGCTGTTAATATGCCTGATTATGATCCTCAACAGTTATCCGGGGCTAAAACTACTTTTATATATGATGATAAACAACAAGTAGTTTTTCGTCTTCATGCTGAAGAGAATCGGACTGAGATTACTCTGGATAAAGTTCCCCAGGATTTGATAAATGCTTTCATTGCTACTGAGGACCAGGATTTTTATAAACATCATGGAATTAATTTCAAGGGCATTTTACGTGCAATGGTTTACAATATAATGTCCAAAGATTTAACCGGGCAGGGTGCCAGTACTATTACCCAACAGTTGGCCCGAAATGCTTTTTTATCATTTGACAAACAACTGGAACGTAAGCTAAAGGAAGTAATTCTGGCCTTTAAGCTGGAATCCAATTATAGCAAAGATGAAATTTTAAAAATGTATCTTAATATTATTAATTTTGGTGCTGGTGCATATGGTGTTCAGGCCGCTGCTAATACCTACTTCGGCAAGGATGTCAGTGAATTGACTCTGGCTGAGTCGGCACTGCTGGCCGGACTTCCACAAAGCCCGAACGGTTATAATCCTTTTCAGTATTATGATCGGGCCAAAGCACGTCAGAAATTGGTCTTAAACAACATGGTTAAATGCGGATATATTGAGCAATCTTCTGCTGATGAAGCCTATGCAACTCCGTTGGTATTTAAAAACACCAGTAATACCAACAAAGAATACGGTTATTTTGTTGATGCGGTAATTGAAGAAGCCATGAATATTTTTGAAACCAAAAAGATGGCCAAAGACTCCAATGATCTTATCTACCGTTCGGGGTTAAAAATATATACTACTATGGATTCATCATTGCAAAGTTATGCCGAAGATCTTTACTCCAATCCCGCTAATTTCCCGGCAGAAAATAAAGGGGGACAAACTCTGCAATCTGCTATGGTGGTTATCGACCATTCCAATGGGCAAGTCAAGGCAGTAATGGGTGGAAGGAGTTATGAACAAAGGCGTGGTTTCAACCGTGCTACGATGGCCTATCGTCAACCCGGTTCTTCAATTAAACCTATTACTGTATATAGTACTGCACTTGAAAACGGTATAATGCCTTATTATGTTTTGGATGATTCCCCGGTTTCATTTAAATCGGGGGGTAAAATATGGAGTCCCCAAAACTATGATGGTAACTATCGGGGACTTATAACCATGCGAACAGCCGTACAATATTCAATTAATACTTATGCGGTTCAGATGCTTGATAAAGTAGGAATTCGTAGCGGATTTGATACTGCCAAAGCATTCGGTTTGGAACCGCTGGATAACCCGGGAGCTAACGATCTGGCCCTGGCGCCATTGTCTCTGGGAGGTTTGACCAAAGGCGCTACTCCTTTGCAAATGGCAGGGGCTTATGCAGCTCTTGGTAATCGGGGCATATATATTAACCCCCACTTCATTACTCGTATTGAAGATGCACAGGGAGTAGAAATTTATAACTATCAACCGGTTCAAAATCGGGCAGTCAGTGACCAGACAGCCTGGCTTATGGGGAATATGCTACAAACCGTTGTAACCTCCGGTACCGGAACCAATGCCCAGGTGCCTGGAGTGTTTACCGCCGGTAAGACCGGTACCTCAGAAGAATATAAAGACTCCTGGTTCTGTGGATATACTCCCGGTTATGCAGTAGCAGTATGGATGGGCTATGATCAAAAACAAACCATGACCCAGATTTATGGGGGCGGCTTTCCTGCCAAACTATTTAGGGCAATTCTTATCAAAGCGCATAGCAAACACAATCCACCCATGAAAGGAATGCCAGGCGATATTGTTCAAGTATCAGTATGTTCAAAATCCGGATTGCTGCCGTCGGAGAACTGTCCGCCTGACCAGATAATAACTGAATACAGCAGAGCAGATTCGGTTCCTACTGAGACCTGTAATATACATGAGTATTTATATATCTGTCCGGAGTCAGGTAAATTGGCTGGTAAATACTGTCCTAATGCACAAATGATTCCAGTAGTTAAAGCTGATGAGAATAGCGCAACCCCGGATAAGGTGCCAACTGAAAAATGTGATATTCATAATGATATAACTCTACATGGACTATTAAATAACGAAGTCTATGTGTGTCTTGATCCGCGCCATGGAGGGGAGTTGGTGAGAGCTAATATTCCTAATCCCATGCAAACCGGGGGATGCCCATACGAATATCTGGAAAAGGTAGTTATTCATCCATCCCAGAGATTGCCATACTGCAATATAAACGAACATCAGGTGAAGCAAAAAAGGGCTTCCGATTTCATAAATGATATTATAAACTAACGCTGGTTTTATTGGCGGAGGCTAAAAGCCTCCGCTACGCAGGTCAGGTCAGAACGAGTATTATTAAAAACCTCAGAACTTCTATCGGTTTTATTATGCAGTTTATCTCAGGTGCACGACGGTAACTCCAAATCCACCTTCTCCTGCCTGGCCATCACGGTAGGATTGAACACTGGGATGCCCTTGCAAATATCCCTGGATAG
>JAAYBS010000127.1 GCA_012718855.1 Syntrophomonadaceae bacterium | reverse complement strand
TTGGGTGCCCATTCAGCATATACACCTTCAAAGTCAGCAAAATTGGTGACAATTTCAGTGCTGGGTGTACCCGGATAAGCGGTTGCTACGGTAGCACCTGCTTCAAATGCTCCTCTGGCTATGGCTTCATTGCCAATCATCAGTTGTTTCATGATTCCTTTTCATCCCCTTGCCCCAATTTTATAACGAGACTCTTCGCTTAGCTCAGAGTGACATAGTCCAGACTCTTCGCTTCGCTCAGAACGACATAATATATTAAGAAACCTCTCTACCCGCAAGGGAGAGAGGTTATGTACCCTGACGGCAGACAGTTTTTGTTTAATACTTAATCCAGGTTGATAATAGCACATCTTAAGCAGTAGTGTAAATGTTATTGCCCGTCAGTTAAGGATTGGTTGGTATACCATTCTGCAATTGCCTGACTGGTTACACGTGCCATGGAATATACCGGAGCCAGGCTGCCGGAATAAATATTTTTATGACTGCTGCGGTCAAATCTGGTTCTTACTATTCCGGTCAGGGATACATGACCAATAGGAGGTAAATTTTTTGCCAGAGCTTTGCCTGGTATCAGTGCACCCCGCTGCAGTTTTATTAACCCCAGTTCATCCTCATCTCCTACCGCAGCGTCAATAGCCAGTTCCATATGCCCAGGATAAAGGCTTTTTATCTGTTTCATTCCTGCTACCAGGTTTTTGGCATTTAAAGGTTGATGCAAAGTTCCCACTACCGGGATATGCGGATTAAATTCCGTAAGCATGGTCCCCACCAAAGGGCCATAACAATCCAGAATATGAGTATCTGAACCAATACAAATAATTACCGGTTCTTTTTCAGCATTAGAAAATAGTTCATCAAACGCTTTGATTAATTCACTTTTTAAACTATCTTCTGCATAATGTTTTCTAACCATAATCATTATTTAAGATCTTTTAAAACCTTTTCCAAACTGGCAATAAAGCGTTGATTTTCTTCTTCTGTTCCAACCGTTACCCGGATAAAGGTCGGATAGCCAAATATATCACCGGTACGGACTATTACTCCCAGCTTTAACAGTCGGTTAAAGACTTCCCGACAGTCTGCGCCGGTATCCATAAAGATAAAGTTGGCTTCGGTGGGTACATAGGTTAAGCCCAAACGCTTAAATTCATTATACAGATATTGCTTGCCCTGACTATTCAGTTCCCGGCTTTTTTGCACATGCTCCTTATCCTGCAAAGCCGCCAATGCACCAATCTGGGCCGGAGTATTGACGTTAAACGGTTCCATTACCCGTTCCACAGCCTGGGCAATCTCCGTACTGGTTAAACCATATCCGACCCTCAGCGCTGCCAGACCATATATTTTGGAAAAAGTACGTAAAACGATTATATTTCTGCCCTGGGCCAGATATTCCAAACCAGTATTATAATCGGGATTTTCCACATATTCGTAGTAAGCTTCATCAAATATAACTAAAATATCATCCGGTACTTTATCCATAAATTCTTTTATCTGCGTACGGTTAACTATAGTTCCGGTAGGGTTATTAGGATTACAGATAACAATTATCTTGGTTTTGGGCGTAATCGCAGCAAGCATGGCCGGCAGATCATGGGTAAAATCCTTTAATGGTACTTCTATACATTCAGCTCCCATAATCAGAGCAGCAAATTCATATTCTGAAAATGTTGGTTTTCCGACTATAATCTGGTCACCACTGCTTAAAAATGTTTCGGCTATTAATTTTAACAGTTCGTCGGAGCCATTTCCTATTAAAATATCGGTAATAGGAATATCATAGAAGCCGGATAAAGCTTTTTTCAGGTTAAAGCAGTTGGCATCCGGATAGAGGTGCAATTCAGACAACATATTGCTAATGGCTTCAATTGCCCGGGGAGCCGGACCCAATGGATTTTCATTGGAAGCCAGCTTTATTATGTCTTCCAGTCCCAATTCCCGTTTTACTTCTTCAATGGGTTTACCGGGTGTATACGGCTTAAGCTTGAATATTTCCTGCCGGGCCCGGTTTTTTATGAATTCCTGCATGTCATACTCTCCTCAAATAATCATTCTTCCTGACTTCCGTTCTACCTGATTATCTCCTGCACATATTGTGGCAAACAGAATGCCGCCTGATGCATATCTTCATTGTAATATTTTAAATCAGTTAATACCGGACTGTCATTATGTATTTTACGGGGATTATGTTTTTTGCTGCCTGCAGTAAACGACCAGGGAC
>JAAYBS010000011.1 GCA_012718855.1 Syntrophomonadaceae bacterium | reverse complement strand
ATATGATAAGGCCTTTCCTTGCGGTCAGATTCCACCATATAAGCCTCTACGCCGTATATGACTTTAATTTTGTACTTTTTTGCATAGTTATGAGCAAGTGGAAAAGCCTGAACACAACCGTGATCCGTAATGGCTATCGCACTATGTCCCCATTCAGCTGCTCTCTTTATCAGGGATTCAACTTCCGTTAATCCATCCATGGAACTCATTTTAGTATGCGCATGCAACTCAATACGTTTTTCCTGACTGTTATCCTGGCGAAGCGGCTTAGGAACTGTAAGATAGGATTCCATAAACAAAACCGGTTCCCGCACATATGTATCAAAGCGTACACTGCCTTTAAACTTTACCCATTCATCAATTTCCAATCCCTGCTCATCACTGTCAGCAAATTGTTTAACCACAATAGTATCTATATAGTCAGTAACGAAATAACTAAATACCTGGCGGCCATCTTTTAAAACCGAAACACTTTTGTCCCATATTTCTCCTTCGATTATAGCCGTCTTCAAACCTTCCTGCAGTTCGGAGATTGCTATAATCTGACTATGTAATAATTCTTCATCCTCAGTTCCCATTTTGCCTTTACGGAACGAACGGTTCTTTTTAGCGGTATCATCAGGAATATTTAATAATTCCACATCCTGACGTTCAATAAAGAGAGGGATGTCACGTTGCTCATTAATGTCGTAAGCAGGTAATGCTCTTACCAACACTCTCAGACGATATTCCTGCCAAAACCATCCGGCAAATTTGTTACACACTTCATTATCTATAATATACTGATAATGCTCTTCCTGACGGGGACAGAAATCTACCCCATGGCTGAGTATTTTAATTGGTATCTGGTCAAATAATTTATCCTTATTAAACAAAGAGGATGATAATTCATCCTTTCTGCTGTCCAATATTTTTTTAATGGATTTTTCCGGGTCTTTTAATCTGGTAAGTATTTCCAAATGGTTAAGTGAAGGTATGCTGCTTAACAGTTGACTGGCAGTAGAGTCAACTACCTGGGCAGGTATTGGCCGGGATACGCCGACCCGCATACACCAGCGACGTATAGTTCGATTTACCTGCAGATTCTCAATAGATGAATCTTCCCAGTGACAGGCAATATTGGCTGGCAGGTGTTCTTGAATAAAATGATAAAAATTTTGATTCATAGTTTATTCCTCCACCACCCAGTTAATTTAGTCTTTGAATATTCTTTAAACCTTCTACGTCCGATAATTCTTCAATAATTTCGGTAATTGAAATATGAGCAGGCAGATGCAGTAAAAGCTCCACCTCCAAGTCTTCATCCTCCAGACGGGTTAGTTGAATGTTCTTAATTAATACACCCATATTACCCAGAATGCTTCCTATAACTCCAACTTGTCCTGGCCGATCTTCTACCACCATAATCAACCCTTTGTAGACTCTCATACCGGTAAATCGTTCTTCAAATTCGACAAAATAAATAAGGATAAATAAAATAAGAATGGTAGTAACAATTGCTGGAATGTATAGTCCGGCACCAACTGCCAATCCAATACAGGCAACCACCCATAAGCCGGCTGCAGTAGTCAGGCCTCTGACTGTAGCCCCCTCACGCATAATTGTACCTGCGCCCAGAAAACCTATCCCACTGATTACTTGAGCAGCAATTCGTCCCGGATCAGCATTTACCGTCTGATAATACTGGAAATACATATCCAACGATACTATCATGGCCAGGGCTGAACCTACTGTAACCAATGTATAGGTACGCAGACCGGCTGGTCTATTGAGGCTTTCTCTTTCTAAACCGATTAACCCTCCCAAAATACCTGCCAATGCCAGTTTGAAGATTATTTCATATACCGACACTTACTTCACATCCAACCCATTTTTTATGCACGGATGATAGTTAAAACAGCATTGACTACCTGGTCAATATTTACTCTATTAACTTCATCCTCCCATCTTTTCTTCACCTCTACCTGATTATCCTGCAATGCTTTTGGACCAATTGTAATACGGACTGGAATGCCAATAAGATCAGCATCCTTAAATTTTACTCCGGCACGTTCATCACGGTCATCAAGTAATACTTCTATTCCCTCGGCTTGCAATTCAGTATAAATCTGCTCTGCTACTACCATCTGGTCTTCTTTGTTGGCATTAACCGGTACTACGATTACTTGGAAAGGAGCAATGGGCATAGGCCATATAATCCCGTTATCATCATGTTTTTGTTCAACTGCTGCTGCCATGGTTCTTGATACCCCAATACCATAGCATCCCATCACCATCGGCAGTTCCTGTCCGTTTTGATCAAGGAAGGTGGCACCCATGGCTGATGAGTATTTGGTACCTAGCTTAAAAATATGTCCTACTTCAATTCCGAGTATCATTTCCAGTCTATTTTTACATACCGGACAGGCATCACCAGCTACCGCGTTGCGTAAATCTGCCTCCAACCGGGGTTTAAAATCACGACCGGGATTAACATTAATGTAATGAAAGTCATCTTCATTGGCACCACAGGTGAAATTCCTCAAATTAGCTATTTCCAAATCAGCATAAATTTCAACCGGCATTCCCACCGGGCCCAGTGATCCAAAGCTGGCACCACATACTTCTCTAACCGTATGTTCGTCAGCCATATATAAATTTTGGCATCCCAAAATATTTTTTAGCTTGATTTCATTTAATTCACGATCTCCCCTTACCAATACGGCAATTAGTTTATCATCTGCCATATACATAAGGGTCTTGCACTGTTGTGAAGGAACTATCCCTGCAAATTCTACCATATCCTGAATAGTCCTTTGCCCGGGAGTATTAATCTTTTCCAGGGACAGCATGTCTTCTGTCATGGGTTCAGAAGTTAACATACATACAGCCTTCTCTACATTAGCAGCATAGTCACAATGAGTACAATAAACTATTTCTGATTCTCCCGTATCAGCTAATACCATAAACTCATGGCTTTCATTTCCACCAATAGCTCCACTGTCAGCCTCAACTACACGATAATCAAGATTTAAACGTTGAAAGATACGATTATAAGCTTCATACATTTTGCGGTATGATATTTCCAGAGCCTCATTATCAACATCAAAGGAGTATAAATCTTTCATAATAAACTCACGGCCACGCATTAATCCAAAACGGGGGCGAATTTCATCCCGATATTTGTTTTGAATCTGGTATAACAACAGGGGCATATCCCGGTAGGAGTGAACATCTCCATCAACCAGAGCAGTAATTATCTCTTCATGAGTTGGGCCTAAAGCAAATCCCCTGTTATGACGGTCGGTCAAACGAAACATCTCATCGCCATAGACTGACCAACGACCGGATTGCTCCCATAATTCGCGCGGTTGAATAATGGGCATAATTACTTCCTGCCCTCCAGCCCGATCCATTTCCTCCCGAACTATGTTCATAACTTTCTTTAAAACTCTATTGGCTAAAGGAAGATAAGAATAAACTCCGGCAGTAGCTTTACGAATATAACCTGCCCGTAACAGTAATTGATGACTGGCAGTTTCAGCCTCACTGGGAACTTCCCTCAGAGTAGGACAAAATAATTCTGAATACTTCAAGAACCTGTGCCTCCTTTTTCAACCTCCTGATATATCTCTTTCAACAGTTCATCTATTAAATCTTGCTCGGGTATTTTTCTCACTACCTGTCCCTGCTTAAAAAGCAAACCGGCACCGCTGCCGCCAGCAATGCCAATGTCCGCTTCTCTGGCTTCACCCGGCCCGTTAACCACACATCCCATCACTGCAATTTTAATTGGTTGTTCTATATGGCGTGTACGTCGGTCAACTTCTTCAGCAGTATTTATAAGATCAAATTGACAACGACCACAACTGGGACAGGAGATTAATTCTACCCCCCGATTCCTTAAATCAAGGCTTCTTAATATTTCATATCCGGCCCATACTTCGTCAACCGGGTCAGCTGTAAGCGATACACGAATTGTATCACCAATGCCTTCATATAATAATATTCCTATTCCCATTGCCGATTTTATTAAAGCCCGATCTTTGGTTCCCGCCTCGGTAATCCCTACATGCAAGGGATAATCTACCTTGCTGGCTAATAGCCTATAGGCTGCTATGGTCAACAATACTGAAGAAGCTTTTAAGGAGATTTTAATGTCATTAAATCCCATATCTTCAAGTAGCTTTATATTATCCATGGCACTTTCAACCATAGCCTCGGCACATAGATGTCCATATTTCTCCAACAGTCGATGATCAAGTGAACCGGCATTTACTCCAATACGTATAGGCAGCTTTCGCTCCTGACAGGCAGTAACTACTTCCTTTACACGTTCTGCCTTCATATTACCCGGATTAATACGCAACCCATCGGCTCCGGATTCAATACTGCGCAGGGCTAGACGATGATCAAAATGAATGTCTGCTATTAGCGGAATATTAATCTGGGATTTTATATCAGCTATTGCAGCAGCGGCTTCTGTATCTATTACTGCCACCCGAATTATTTCACAACCAGCTGCTTCCAAAGCCAGTATTTGTCTGACAGTAGCTGCAACATCTCTGGTGTCAGTATTAGTCATGGATTGAACTATAATAGGATTATTTCCACCAATAGAAACATTTCCAACTTTAATAACTCTCGACAGGCGTCTCATCTGTTAACCCTTTATTAAACGCATAATATCATTATAAGTAACTATTACAATCAACAACATTAAAAACACAAAACCAATGAAATGGATAAGTCCTTCTTTTTCCGGCTCCATGGGTTTTCTTCTGATTGCTTCTACAACAGCAAATACAATTTTACTTCCATCCAGGGCCGGAATTGGCAGTAAGTTTATAATGCCGAGATTTATACTTAGAAAAGCTGCAAATGTCAGCAAAAATACACTTCCCACCTGAGCAGCCTCACCAACCAGTTGCGTAATACCAACCGGTCCGGCTAAATCTCCGGCGGAGGCCCCTCCGGTTATAATAGTCCATAATCCAATCAACATTAACCTGGTTAAATCATAAGTTTGCTGAAAGCCAATTTTAACCGCTTCAAATATACCCTGTCTTTCATAGATTACTGAACCAAGTACACCAATTACGGGTAAACCTGTACTTTCATTCAATTCGGCAGAAACATTAATATACTTAATGTTATTATTTCTTTCCACTTTAAACTCCATAGGAGTACCTGCAGGAGTTGAGCCAATTTGTTCAGTAAACTCATTCCAGGTAGTAACGTTATGACCATTGACTGCCAGTATACGGTCTTTTTCCTGTAATCCTGCCGCAGCTGCAGGTTTATCCGGTATTATTTTACCGAGAATCGGCTGTGGCGAACTTGATGGTATCCCAATAATTGAGTAAGTAAAAATAAAAATTAACAGGGCCAGAACAAAGTTCATAAAAGGTCCGGCAAAAGACACGCGTATTTTTTCCAAAGGGGTACGCTGACTGAATCCTTTTGGGTCACTGAAATCAGAATCTTCACCAGACATACGTACAAAGCCGCCCAATGGAATTAGACGCAATGAATATTCTACCCCATTGCGGTTAGTGGAAAATAGTTTATAACCAAATCCCAGACTGAACTCGTGTACCGGGATCCCTACACGCCTGGCAACTATAAAGTGTCCCCACTCATGGGCCAAAATTAATACCGCAATAATAATTAGCGTTATTACCACGCTCATTAAGAACTACCTCCTCTGTTTATTATATCTTCAGTCAATATTCGAGCCCATTTATCTACTGATAAGATTTCCTCCAGGTTGGGCTCAGATATGGTATCATGTCGATTCATTACCTGTTCAACCAAACGAGGGATTAGAGTAAACCCTATTTTACCTCCTAAAAAATATTGTACCGCAATTTCATTGGCTGCATTAAGCACAGCTGGCATAGTACCACCAGTTCGGCCGGCCTCATAAGCCAACTCCAAGGCCGGGAAACGTTTGATATCCGGAGCCTGAAATTCCAATGCTGCCAATTTGGTAAAATCCAGATACTGAGCAGATGAAGGTAAACGATCCGGATAAGTAAAGGCATACTGAATAGGTATACGCATATCTGCTGCTCCCAAATGGGCCAGAAAAGCACCATCAACCAGTTCCACCATGGAATGAACAATACTTTGTGGATGTATCAGCACTCCAATATCATTATAATCCACTCCAAAGAGATGGTGGGCTTCAATTACTTCCAGGCCCTTATTCATCAGGGTAGCTGAATCAATGGTAATCTTGGGCCCCATTGACCAGTTAGGATGACAAAGCGCCATTTCTACGTTTACCAGCTCCAACTCTTGTAAGGTGAAATCCCTGAAAGGACCTCCGGAAGCAGTAAGCCAGATTTTTTTTAAGTTATCTTTTTCACCCGCCAAACATTGAAATATGGCGGAGTGTTCACTGTCTACCGGTATCAAGTTAATATTGTTATTCTTAATCTCCTGCATGACTAAATCGCCTGCTGTAACCAATGTTTCTTTGTTAGCCAAAGCAATTTGCTTTTTAGCTTTAATGGCAGACAGGGTAGGCAAAATACCAATGGCCCCGCTAACTGCTACTAATATAATATCGGCATCGGGCCATGCAGCTATGGCAGATAATCCTTCCATACCCGATAGTAATTCCACATTGCCAGCTATTGAATTCTTTAATGCCGGATAAGCGTTATTATCTCCAACTGCTATAGCTTTGGGTTTAAATTGTTCGGCCTGTTCCTTCAGAACATCTACTTCATTCCGGGCAGCCAATCCTACTACCCGAAAACGTTCATTATGCCGGGCAATTACATCCAGGGCCTGTAAGCCAATTGAACCGGTTGAACCCAGTATTACTATATTAATCAACGATTTTGCCCCCAATTAATTTTATCAAAGACGCCGGCACGATAACTGGCAATAAATATAACTACCAGCACAGGTCCCAAAATCATACCGGTTAAACCAGCTATTTGAAGACCAATATATAATGATACCAAGGTAGCTAAAGGGTGTAATCCAATATTATCACCCACAATTTTCGGTTCCAGAAACTGTCTGGTTACCGAAATAATAATATAGACAATAGTAAGTCCTATAGCCATACTGGTTTTTCCAATTATAAACTGCCAGATTATCCAGGGTATAAACAAGGTTCCCGGGCCCAAAACTGGCAATATATCCAACAAACCTACCAGAATACCAATAGTTAAAATGTATTTTACACCTAGAATTTTAAGGGAAACAATGGTCAGTATTGCAGTAATAGTTATTAATATGCTGTAGGCTTTTAAAAATCCGGTTAAAGCCTTGAACAATTCCGAAAATACTCTTCTGGTAGCAGAACGGGCATCTCCAGGCAGCAAATGTAATACAAATCTGCTTAATACTGCACGATCTTTTATTATAAAAAAAGTAGCGACCGTAGCAATTATAATTAATATAAATATGCTCGGTAACTTGGCAAATATCTGTATCAAAATATCCAAACTGCCGTTAACAATTTCTTTTAAACTTTCAATACCGCCCTTCATATTCTCCTGTATAGCTATTTGAACCTGAGGCGGCAAATCCAATTGCAGATACAAAAGGCGGAAATCACTGATTGTATTCATAAATCCGGTTATAACCTGGTCTGAATAGGCGGCTATATAAGGGTATAGCCCGGTCAAATCTTTTATAATCATTGATATCAATGAAGATATAATAAATATAAAGCCCCCCACTACTGTCAGCAAACTGAAAACTACGGCCCAGTTTCGCTTAAACTTGAGACGGGTTTCGAATACGATTACCACCGGTTCGATAATCACAGCTAATAACACCGCAATTATAAAAGGCAAAAACAAGACAGGAATATAGGCTAATATTTTCCCAAGTATTGGGAAGACATAATTAAACAACAAATAAATAGCAACCAGGCTTAATACGAATATAGCAATTTTGGCCAATAGTTTAAGATATTTTTGCAGTTCCGGATCCATGAACACTCACCTCTCTTAATCTATATGGCATAAATCACAAAATAATATACTATCGGTACTACCAGTATAAAACTATCAAAACGATCCAATACTCCCCCATGACCGGGAATAAGATTCCCGCTGTCCTTTGCGCCCATATATCTTTTTAACCCGGAAATAAATAAATCGCCAAATTGTGCACCTATACTGGCGAATATCCCCAATAAAATAAATAACAGCGGATATGATGATATGAAAAAATAACGGTAAAACAGCAAGGCAGTTATTACGGACAATATAATGCCGCCTGCAGCACCTTCCCAGGTTTTTTTAGGACTAAGCAGGGGTGACATTTTATGTTTTCCCCATCTGCTGCCAGCAAAATACCCTCCTATGTCACTTGCCCAGGTCAACAGAAAAGTAAGCATTATCAACATAAATCCCTGTTCCATTACTGATATTTTAAGGGCATAGCTTAGTAAAAATCCGCAGTATCCGGCAAAAAATATACTTATACTCGTAGAAGCAAAATCTATTTTTGGATAGGCAATAACCGATATAACTATAACCAACAGGATTCCCAGGAAATACAACATTTCCTGATTAGGCATAGATCTATATAAGGAAAGGGATAGCAATAATATTATATAACCTGGCAGAAACAGAGGGGTTATCCCTTTAGCCTGCATCATAACAAATAATTCCCTTAAAGCTAAAAAAGCCAATAATAGAAAAAAGGCCATCCGATAATAACTTCCCAAATACATTATTGCTATTAAAAGGGGTGCACCGATTAAAGCTGTGATTATTCTGGTTTTCAAAATTCCAACCTGCCTTTTTTTAAGTTAGTCCTCCAAAACGTCTTTCTCTTTGCCCATAATCACTAATTGCTCTTAAAAGCTCATCTTTCGTAAATTCCGGCCAAAGTTTGGAGGAAAACCATAATTCTGTGTAGGCTATTTGCCATAATAAAAAATTACTGATTCTCATTTCACCAGCAGTCCTTATCAATAAATCCGGATCTGGTATATTGCAACTGTATAATTCATTGGCTATGGTTTTTTCGTCAATATCGCCCGGGGATAAAAGACCGTTCTGAACCTTGGATGCAATATTCTGAACCGCTCTTATTATTTCCCGGCGGGATCCATAGTTTAATGCAATATTAAAAACCATACCAGTATTATTCCTGGTCAGAGATAATGCTTCCTCTACCTGAACCAGGCACTCCGAAGGCAAATCATGATAAGCTCCAATCACATTAATTTTAATATTTTCCTGATGTAACTCCCGTAGTTCTTTACCCAGATATTCGACCAGAAGCTTCATCAGATAATCCACTTCATCGGCTGGACGTTTCCAATTTTCAGTTGAAAATGCGAATACGGTCAGATATTCAATTCCCAATTCTGCACATGTTTTGACCGTAGTTTTTAAAGTAGTCATGCCAGCTCTATGTCCCATAGTTCTTGGCATTAATCTTTTTTTAGCCCACCTGCCGTTACCGTCCATGATAATGGCAATATGCCGAGGTAGTTTGGATTTATTTATTTTCGGAGTATCCATCTTAATTGAAGCCCCTTTAACCCTTCTTCCGGAAACTATAATACCCCCTGATAATGGGGGTATCAATAAATTAATTATAAATATAAACCACTGTTAATACTAGCAGAAATGTATGTTAATCAGCTAAACTTCCATTATATCCTTTTCTTTGGCAGCTAATATGCTATCAATATCCTTGATAAATTTATCAGTAGACTTCTGCACATCATCCATACCCTTTTTACTCTCATCTTCAGATACGGACTTATCTTTTTCCAGTGATTTAAGCATATCGTTGGCATCGCGACGAATATTACGTACTGCAACGCGAGCTTCTTCTGCCCGTTTTTTTATTAATTTAACCATGTCTTTACGTCTTTCCTCAGTTAATTGAGGTATGGCAATACGAATAACATTTCCGTCATTACTGGGATTTACACCCAAATCCGATTTCATAACCGCTTTCTCAATGCTGCCTATGCTGCTTTTATCCCATGGTTGTATCACAATCAAGCGTGCTTCCGGAACAGTTATATTTGCCAATTGCGTTAACGGAGTTGGTTCACCATAGTAGTCAACCATTATGCGGTCCAGCATAGCCGGATTAGCACGACCTGCCCGCATGGAAGCCAGGTCTTTGGTTAAATGCTCAATGGTCTTCTTCATTTTTTCTTCCGATTCATTAAGAATATCTTTTACCATGTCACTACCTCCCTACATAGGTTCCAATATTCTCACCCATTACTGCTTTTAGAATATTTCCTTCCCTGGTAAGATCAAAAACAATAATAGGAATACCATTGTCCATACACAAAGAAGTTGCAGTAGAATCCATAACGCCTAATCCCTGATTTAATACATCTATATAACTTAATTTATCATATTTTTTGGCGTTTGGATTGATTACTGGATCGGAGTCATATACTCCATCTACTTTCTTGGCCATTAGTATTGCTTCGGCTTCAATTTCTGCAGAACGAAGAGCAGCAGCCGTATCAGTGGAAAAGTAAGGATTACCGGTACCCGCTGCAAATATTACTACCCGGCCTTTTTCCAGATGACGAATAGCCCGACGCCTGATATAAGGCTCGGCTACTTCTTTCATTTCTATGGCACTCATTACCCGGGTACCCATTTCTTCTTTTTCCAGCGCATCCTGTAAAGCCAGGGCATTAATTACTGTAGCCAGCATACCCATATAATCTGCAGTAGCCCGATCCATCCCTTTAGCACTTCCGGCTACCCCGCGCCATATATTACCTCCTCCAACTACAATTCCAACCTGTACACCTGTATTGGCAATCTCAACAATTTGTTGAGCGATAGAGGTTAAAGTATTGTGATCAATTCCACTTCCTTTATTTCCAGCCAATGCTTCTCCGCTTAATTTCAGAACGATGCGCTTATATTTGGGTTTATCCAAATTATTCCCTCCCGGATATCAGGTTATTCTGATTTGATTTGAGACATTACCTCAGTAGCAAAATCAACCTGTTCCTTTTCTATACCTTCACCAACTTCATAGCGGGCAAAACGGCGAATACTAATATTCTCACCCATTTTAGCAATTTTTTCATGAATCAGTTCCTGAACGGATATATCAGTGTCTTTTATAAATTGTTGTTCCAGTAAACAATTTTCTTTATAATATTTCTCCAGTCGACCTTCAACCATTTTTTCAATAACTTTTTCCGGTTTGCCTTCTTCCAATGCCTGAGCTTTCAATACTTCTTTTTCTCTTTCCAGAGTCTCGACCGGTACAGCTTCGCGGGATATATACTGCGGATTGGCAGCAGCTATCTGCATAGCAATATCATAAGCCAGTTGTTTAAACTCCTCCGTCTTGGCTACAAAATCAGTTTCACAGTTTACTTCAACTAATACGCCAATTCTTCCCGCACCATGAATGTATGATATGACGGTTCCTTCGCTGGCTACTTTTCCCGCTCTTTTAGCAGCTTTGGCAAGACCTTTGGTCCTTAGTTCGTCAATAGCCTTTTCCATATCACCATTAGTAGCCTCCAGTGCTCTTTTGCAATCCATCATTCCTGCACTGGTTCTTTCTCTTAATTCCTTAACCATCTGTGCTGTTATCACCTGGTTTAACCTCCTTATAACATTAATATTCATAAAAAAGGGGTGTACAGAAGAATCTATTCACCCCTTGCCATTCACCTTATTAAGCAGTTACTTGTTCTCCCTGTTTACTTTCCAGGACGGCGTCGGCAATCTTGGATGCCATCAGCTTCACAGCTCTAATAGCGTCGTCATTTCCGGGAATAATATAATCAACTTCATCAGGGTCACAATTAGTATCTACGATAGCAACTACCGGAATATTTAACTTACGGGCTTCAGCTACTGCAATCTTCTCTTTACGGGGATCTACTACAAATAATGCTCCCGGCAGTTTATCCATATCTTTTATTCCACCCAGAAATCTCTCCAGTCTTTCCCGTTCATTAACCAGCTTGGCAACTTCTTTCTTGGAAAGTACATCAAATGCACCTTCAGCTTCAAGGCGTTCTAATTCTTTTAAACGTAACACCCGGGCACGAATAGTTTTATAATTGGTAAGCATACCACCCAGCCAGCGTTGATTAACATAGTACATGCCACAACGAATGGCTTCTTCACGAATAGTTTCCTGAGCTTGTTTTTTGGTTCCGACAAACAGAACCCCCTTATTATCTGCAACTACACTTTTAATAAATTCATAAGCCTCATCAAATTTTTTAACCGTCTGTTGCAGATCAATGATATAAATACCATTTCTCTCCATGTAAATATAGGGGGCCATCTTCGGGTTCCATCTGCGTGTTTGGTGTCCAAAATGTACTCCTGCTTCCAGAAGCTGTTTCATTGAAATAACTGACACCAACAACACCTCCTTTCAGTTTTTTTCCTCCGCCGCTTCAACCTTTCCGGAGACTGTAAAACAGAACTGTCCGAAAAGTCAGCTGAGCGTGTGTAATTACCAACAAATAATATACCACAGGATATAATAGTTTGGCAAATAAATGCATGAATAAACGTGTTGATCGATAATAATATTTTTAGGGACACAGATAACGCAGATTTACGCAGATTAACACAGATTTTTTATTAATTAATTTGGAGGCGGATTATTCATGGTGAATAAGATTTTCTATTGCCAAAGTATATCAAATTTTTTAACCTGACTTTT
>JAAYBS010000126.1 GCA_012718855.1 Syntrophomonadaceae bacterium | reverse complement strand
GAAGTAGAAAAGTATGAAAAATTGGAAAGGTATGCTCGCTTAAGGTTGGCTGAGGTCAGCCGTAATTTTTTGTCCTTTTCGGAGAATGATATCAAAGATGCTTATGATAAAGCCAGGATATTGCAGCTTACTTTGCTGGATTTACGGCAGAAGGAAATGTACCTGCGCCGGCGCCGGGATCAATTGGACCTAGATATAAAGCAGTTCAAGGCTATTGCGTTAAAAGCGGATGGATTTCTCAGCAGTACTGGAGTAGCATTAAAGATCTTGCAGGGAAATGTCGAAAGAATAGGTGAGAGTATTGAGGAATTCCAGCGTCAGCAACAGCTAGGGATGTGGATTATCGAGTCGCAGGAAGCGGAAAGAAGAAAAATCGCCCGCGAATTACATGATGGTCCGGCGCAAAACCTGGTTAGCATGTTGATTCGGCTGGATTTAATTGCACAACTGGGCTATGAGGAGAAGGAAAGGATAAGTGACGAGATAAATAATATTAAGGATATGGCTCGGGAAAGTCTGGCTGATATAAGGAGCATAATGTTTGACCTCAAACCACTATTGGTTCATGAACATAGTTTCTGTCAGACCCTCAGAGAATTTTTTAGTGAATATGAAGCCCGTTATAATTTTACCACTGATTTAATAGTACTGGGTGATGATCGGGATTACGATTTTTCTATGGAAATAGCTCTGTTTCGCTTGATTCAAGAGGCAATAACCAACGTAAAGAAACATGCTGGGGTCAACCATGCTATGGTAAAAATAGAGAATACAGATAAATGCCTGAGGCTGGTCATAAAAGATGAAGGCCGGGGTTTTAGTGTTGAAGGGGCTAGGGCCAATAAGGAAAGTTACGGTATTATTGGCATGAAAGAGAGGGTAGAGATATTTGGAGGGGAGATTGAGATTATTTCTTCACCAGGTTCTGGAACTCAGGTAATAGTCAGGATACCATGGGAAGAGGAGGGAAATAATGGATAAGGCAAGGGTAGTGATAGCGGATGATCATGTTTTGGTCCGGGAGGGCCTGAGAAAGCTGCTGGAACTCGATAGCAATATTAAAGTTATAGACGAGGTAGGAGATGGGCAGGGCGCTATCAACATAGCCCGTAAGGAAAAACCGGATATCATTATTATGGATGTAAATATGCCGGGAACTGATGGTATTGTGGCCACCCGAGTAATAAAGAGGGAGTTGCCGTCAGTCCGGATTATTGCCCTGACCGTGTACGAAGGGGAAGAAGTCGTTGATATGGTCAAAGCCGGAGCTTCGGCTTATATACTTAAGGATGTGGCGGGTAGCGAACTGGTGGATACTATTCACCGGGTAATGAACGGAGAGGTAGTAATCTATCCCCGGGTAGCGAACCGCTTGGTCCGGGAATTGCGGCAGAGTGAGAACCGGAAGAGTGAAATACGGCTGACCAAGAGGGAAAAAGATGTTCTTACTTTGTTGGTGAAAGGAAATACCAATAAAGAAATGGCGGAGGTTATGTTCATTAGTGAAAAGACGGTGAAAAATCACCTGACCAGTATTTTTCGCAAATTGGGTGTAAAGGACCGGACCCACGCAGCTATCTATGCCTTGAAGAATCGCATTGTAAGTGAGGAATAACCCCTCCCACCTCGCTTTTCTAATTAACCCCCCTGCCCGCAACCTTAATAGCGACCGTAGGGAACAACAGTAGTACCCGAAGGGTGCAGGGTGAGGGCCATAACCACCAATGAAAAGTGGATCTTATTATATATATCAGAAAACTGTCCCCATGATATACTGGGATCATGGCAAAATATGTTTCAGTAATCAATAACCCTTCTTCTTGCATATTATGTACAAATATGTTGGAAGGGGGTTGTTTTGTGCTTGTTTTGTTAAAAAGCTTGAGCCTGGCCCTCTGGTTATTTATAATGCT
>JAAYBS010000125.1 GCA_012718855.1 Syntrophomonadaceae bacterium | reverse complement strand
GTACCACCCTGATTGACAATATGATATTGGTGGAGCTAGTGGGATTCGAACCCACGACCTCTTGAATGCCATTCAAGCGCGCTCCCAACTGCGCCATAGCCCCACATCTCTTGTCCACTCTTTTAGGATAACGGACTATCCGCTACAGGCTATATTAAATCACCTGCAGAGCTTCCCGGCGAGTTCAACAAAGTTAGGTCACCTTTCACCAGCGTGTGACTCTCTGTACTGGTTTGTTTACTACTCCGGTTTCCAGCTTTTATTTATCGAATTGACATAGATAATAATATGATAATTAATTATTAAAGTCAACAGTCAGCCAGCTATTTTAAATACTTTTAATTCATAAATACGGATATAATAGAAGGGATAGGAGAAAAGGAAGGGAAATATTGATTATATTGGTTGTATCATAATATATAAATTAGCATCATTTGTTTATTGGGGATAAAAACTGTCAGGGCGGTTTCCCCTCAAGGAGGTATTTGAGATGTCAGAATTAAGATTTGATGTTTTCCGCAACAACTGGGTAGTTATTGCTACCGATGTAGAATTAAAACCAAAGGATTTCCCTATCAACCGCAACAATACCAATCATGCTATAAATAGTAATTTTTGCCCGTTCTGTGAAGGTCAGGAGCATTATACCCCTGGAGAATTAGATGCTTTTCGCAATCCAGGTACGGAAATTAATACGCCTGGATGGCAGGTTCGGGCAATTCCCAACAAGTACTCCGCTTTTAACCTGGAAGGGGAGTTTAATCAGGAAACCAGTGGATTGTTTTCCTGTGCCAATGGTTTGGGACATCACGAGGTGGTGGTAGAGACTCCGCAACACGGCCTGGAATTTCACCATTTTACTTATGAACAGATGGAACTGGTTTATAGCATGCTGGTAACCCGGTACAACAGTATTAAAAACGAGGAACGCTTAAAATATATTCAAGTATACAAAAACCGAGGCTTATTTGCCGGTGCTTCACTGGGACACAGCCACAGTCAGATTATAGGATTGCCTATGGTCCCGGATTACCAGCAGGCATTTCCCCACTTCTATAAAGAGCACGGAGAATGTATAATGTGTCGTATGCTGGCTGAAGAAGAGCAGCATAATGTACGTATAGTGGGCTCCACTAAACATTTCCTGCTAATATGTCCTTATGCCTCCAGGTTCTCTTATGAAACCTGGATAATTCCCCGTAGGCATACAGAACATTTTGGTGATTTGACCGAAGAAGAGCTGAAGGATTTAACTGCGCTGAGCAGCCGTTTCTTCCCCAAACTGGTGACCTGTCTTCAAGACTCATCCTATAACATTGTATTTAACACTGCACCGGTAAATGTAGATTACCAACCGGGTTATCACTGGTATATGCAGATAATGCCACGTCTTATTGTAGTAAACGGGATGGAACTGGGGAGTGGATACCATATTAATCCGGTATCACCAGAGATTGCTGCCCGGGTATTACGAGAGGAATGTGCAGTAGAGTAGGGGGTAAAATTTAAGAATTGAGGTCAGGCATGTTTAGCAAATTATATCCGGACATTTATGTCCGATCATTACAGGATGTACCGCTCCACGAGCTCAAAGAACAGAATATAAAGGCATTTATACTGGATTTGGATAATACGATTACTGAGTGGAACAGTAACGAGATAACCGAGGAAGTACATCAATGGTTCGAACGAATAAAAGCTGAGGGTCTTAAGGCCTGTATTTTATCCAATAATGGCGAGAAGCGAATCCTGCAGGTTGCAGAAGCCCTGAATATTCCTTACATTCATCGGGCACAGAAACCCCGTCGCGGCGGTTATCACCGAGCTATAACCCATATGCAGGTAAAACCGGAAGAAACAGCAGTTATCGGAGACCAAATATTTACCGATATCCTGGGGGGCAACCGCGCCGGTCTCTATACAATTCTCGTAGTGCCCATTGCCAGCAAAGAATTTATGGGCACCAAAATCTCCCGCCTGCTTGAAACCCTGGTACTTCCAAAAATAAAAAAACGGGTAAATTTTGAGTGAGGATTTTAAGTGTAGGGAGTTAGGAGCGAGGAGTGAGAGTGAGTTCTTCCTTTAACTTGAAAATAAATGGGCATCGTGCCATAATTTGAAATATATGTGATTAATTAATCGGGGGATTTTATGGACATAAACGCGGATACAATCTTGCTGGGATTACTGGGAAACCCCATAGGGCACAGCCTGTCTCCGCGATTACATAACGCGGTATTTGCCGATATGGGGATTAATGCCGTTTACCTGCCCTTCTCTTTACAGGCATCCCAGCTGGGTCAGGCTATATATGGACTACAAAGCCTGGGTTTTCGCGGAGTCAATGTTACTATTCCCTTCAAAGAATCAGTTGTACCGTATATGGACGAGCTGTCGGTTGACGCCCGTGATTGCGGCGCAGTTAATGTTATTCATTTTGAAAATAATAAAATGATTGGTCATAATACTGACGGAGCAGGTTTTATTCAGGCATTGCGTGAAGAAGATGTGGCTGTAAAAGGGCGGGCCATGATCCTGGGAGCAGGTGGTGCAGCGCGTTCCATAGTTGCAGCCCTGGCCAGGGCTGGTATGAATGAAATAGAGATATTTGATATTGAAGC
>JAAYBS010000124.1 GCA_012718855.1 Syntrophomonadaceae bacterium | reverse complement strand
TGCGTGAAGAAGATGTGGCTGTAAAAGGGCGGGCCATGATCCTGGGAGCAGGTGGTGCAGCGCGTTCCATAGTTGCAGCCCTGGCCAGGGCTGGTATGAATGAAATAGAGATATTTGATATTGAAGCCGGGCGAGCCGAACATCTCGCCAGTCTGATTCCAATTAGCAATGGAACAAATATCAGGGGCAGTCTGCTTACCGAAGCTGATTTTTCCAGGAGTGCCCGGGAATCCAATCTGATTATTAATTGTTCACCGGTAGGAATGTATCCCCGGGTTGATGCTGCACCAGTTGAGAATCTGAACTTAGTACAGCCGCAGACAGTTATAGTTGATATTATCTATAATCCTGAGGAAACCAGATTTCTGCAATTAGGTCGTAAACAGGGATGTAAAACCTTAAACGGGGTGCCTATGTTTGTTCATCAGGCAGCTTTGACCCTGCAGATATTATTGGAGATTAGCCCACAGATCGAATTTATGAAAGAAGTGGTTCGCCATAGTCTCAAAAAATAAGTGCGGATTCACTCTCATTGAAGTTTTGCTGGTCATGTTAATAATGTCGGTGACAGCCACTATAGCAGTGCCGAATATTGACCGGGTAGTTCAGCACCAAAAGTTGCATAATGAAGCTCAGAGACTTGCCTGGGTAATGCGGTCGGCGCGTCAGGAGGCTATTACCAGCGGGGTATCCAGCCGTGTAGAGTTTTATTTACATGCCAATCGGTATGATGTTAATTTTCAGACCAAGTATTTTTTGCCGGATGGTATCAGATACAAGACCAAACCAACCTTTGAACATCCCGGAAGTCATAGAATTTATTGCATTTTTGCCCCATCAGGAGTCCCTTCACCGGGTGGCACAGTTTGTTTGACCAATCGTTATGATGAGTTATTATATGTAATAGTAAACCTGCCCGCAGGTCGGGTAAGAGTTTCTGATTCCCCGCCCAACAATTAGCGAAGGAGTATAAGAATGATACTGGAATTATTATTTATATTTTTTGCCCGTATTATTGATGTTTCCCTGGGTACTATCAGAATGATTCTAGTTATTCGCGGAGATAGAATTCCAGCAGCGATTATCGGATTTTTTGAAATTCTGGTCTATACTATAGCCTTGGGAATGGTAGTGGGAGCTTTGGATGACCCGGTTAAGTTAATTGTATTTTGCAGCGGATTTGCACTGGGGATTTTGGCCGGAAGCATTATTGAGGAAAAACTGGCAATGGGATACCGGGGTATTCAGGTAATTATTAATCGTGATCATAGTTACATAGTAGATGAACTGAGAGAGGAAGGATTTCCGGTTACCTGCTGGGAAGCCAGTGGTAAAATGGGGCCCAAAATCGTAATGAATATTATTGCCAGGCGTAAGATGGCAGACTTGATAGCCAGAAAAATTTATGAAAAAGATGAAGCTGCTTTTGTTATATTCATGGAACCCAAACAATTTTCGGGTGGTTACATTAAAAAGAAATAGGGGGAAAACATGCTTACTTTTAATACTGCAGGAGAGTCCCATGGAAAAGGTTTGGTTGGCATAATTGAAGGCATGCCGGCGGGAATTAATATCAGTCTGCATGAAATTAACCGGGAACTGGAACGTCGTCAGCAGGGGTATGGTCGCGGCGGACGCATGCAAATTGAAAAGGATAAAGTTGAAATTATTTCCGGAGTGCGCAACGGGGTTACGCTGGGCAGTCCGATAAGCTATATAATCTGGAATCAGGATCATGAAAACTGGCAGGATATTATGGGGGCCGGGCAGTGCAAAGAAGTGCACAGCAAAATGGTTACCAGGCCCAGGCCCGGACATGCTGATTTAGC
>JAAYBS010000123.1 GCA_012718855.1 Syntrophomonadaceae bacterium | reverse complement strand
TATGTAGAAATTAATCGTGCTGATGACCTGGGCAGCATAGACCGTATCGAGGGAGCGGTACTAATTGCTCTGGCAGTAAAGTTTGGAACAACCAGGTTAATTGATAACCTGATCGTGGAGGTGTAGAAAGTGCTTCGCTATATGCTTAAATCGAAAATTCACCGGGCAGTTGTAACTGATGCAGACCTGAATTATGTAGGAAGTATTACTATTGATCAGGATCTGATGGATGCAGCTGATATTATTGCTAACGAAAAAGTTACTATTGTTAACAATAATAATGGTGAACGATTTGAGACCTATGTGATTGAGGGGGAACGTGGTTCTGGAACCATCTGTCTGAATGGGTCAGCCGCACGTCTGGTTCAAAGAGGGGATGTGGTGATTATACTCACCTATACCATATTGAACGACAAAGAATGTCCAGGCTACCAGCCTAAACTGGTCTATGTAAACAACCAGAATAAAATCGAAAAAATATGCCTGGGTAATTACGAATAAGGAGGAGCCTTGGTGTCAAATAAATATTTGCTGGACTATATTGAACGGCGTAAACAGGAACTGAACGCCGTTATCTTGGCGCACTTTTATCAACCACCTGAAATTCAGGACGTGGCCGATATTGTAGGTGATTCATTACAATTAGCCCGGCAGGCAGCCGAAACGGATGCCCAGGTAATAGTATTTTGCGGGGTTCACTTTATGGCGGAAAGCGCCAAAATACTGAGCCCGGATAAAACTGTACTTTTACCTGAACTGCAGGCAGGATGTCCAATGGCCGACATGGTAACGGCAGATAAACTAAGGGAAATGAAACAGCAATATCCAGATGCAGCCGTTGTATGCTACGTAAACACCTCCGCGGAAGTAAAAGCCGAATGTGATATTAGCTGTACCTCATCCAATGCCGTCAATGTTGTAAAATCAATTCCGGCCGATCAGCCAATAATATTTGTGCCTGACCGTAACCTGGGAGCTTACATCCAGGGACAAACCGGACGGCAAATGATTTTGTGGGAAGGCTGCTGTCCAATTCACGACCAGCTTACCCGCCTGGAAATAGAAGATCTGAAGAAACAGCACCCGGAAGCACTTATTGTAGTACATCCGGAAGTTCCGCCTGAAGTAGCCGACATAGCTGACGCAGTTCGTTCTACCGCGGGTATTTTAAAATATGTACAAAACAGCCCGGCACAGGAATTTATCATTGGAACTGAAGAAGGATTCCTGCATACTTTGCAAAAAAACTGCCCGGACAAGACCTTTTATCTGGGACGTAAAGAATTTATCTGTCCGGATATGAAACTGATAAACCTGCAGAGTCTGGCCGACAGTATGGAAAAAATGCAATATCAAATAGAAGTCCCGGAACCGATCAGAAGCAAAGCTCGTATAGCACTGGACAGAATGCTGGCCATTGCTCCCTAACTTATGTCATTCTGAGCGTTAGAGTAGAATCTAAAAACACTTGTTATGTATAGTTTTTAATTTAAATATTTATTAACCTAAAAAACGTTTTATACCTTATTGCAGTAAAATCAAAAAATATAATAAAGAAGAAGTGACTTATGAACGTTACCAGATATATTGGCAGACTGGAGCCTCATACTCCGGTAATCGAAACCGACTTTTTGATTATCGGCGGAGGGATTGCCGGACTATTTACCGCTCTGAAAGCTGCAGAATACGGTAAAGTAAAAAT
>JAAYBS010000122.1 GCA_012718855.1 Syntrophomonadaceae bacterium | reverse complement strand
TTTTGAAAAGCGTAAACCGGAATTTAAAGAGAGATAGTACAGATTCGGGGTTTATTTAATCATTTTTAGAACCTGACGTTACCTGACTCTGACTGACTGGACCTGACTTAATATTAATTTTAAAAATAACCGTCAGGTTGAGTCAGTAAAAGTCAGTTTCAGTCAGGTTCTAAACAGACTAAATCTGCTCAAGATTTCTATCTCCTCTGATAGGCATAATAGGTGTAATAGCCGATTGTGGCCAGCAGAACTAAAACCAACCACCATATCTCCATACCCATTTTAGCAGCATTCCCAAACGCCACATCAATAGTAACTGCCTGAATATATACAAACAGCAACATGCACTCGGCTGTAAGCCAGTGCAGCATGGAAACTACCAGCGCATACTGAACTTCCTGATTCTGTTCGGTGATTTTCCAGGGGAAATTGCTCCACTGGGGATTCTTGCGCAGCAGTAAAAGTCCGGCATAAAAAAATGCTCCCATTATAGGTTCCAACCAGATGATATACTTTCCGCCCCAGCTATCTGCCTCTCCGCTGGGACCAAAATGATGAGGAATCTGTTCGGGCAGCACCGGCCAATAATAGGCTGCCAGACCTACCATTACAAGCAGTGCTGCCAGAGAAATAAAGTGTAAATATGCATTCCATTTATCAGCAAACAATGATTTGCCCTCCCGGAAAATACTATTTCTTCTCTCCATAATAAACTAAAATGGTTTATTCACAGGCAGTTAATTTTTAACACCTGCCTTTCTTTAGAACACTTGTTCTCAACAGCTTATTGTTATGCTATACTACACATATTAACCAACCAGGAAAGAAGGGAAACTGCTTGCGTACTGGTACTGCCAACCTTCCTCTGCACGGCGGGAAATGTCCGCCGTGGCTGTTTACGCATATGAAAGCTCTTTGTGCAGCCATAGTCGAAGTAATTATTGAAGATGCCGGCAGTCAGGAAGTGCTGAGGCGTTTAAGTGACCCTTACTGGTTTCAGGCTTTGGGTTGTGTGGTCGGTTTTGACTGGCATTCATCCGGAGTAACTACTACGGTTTGTGGTGCACTTAAGGAAGGTCTGGCGGAAATTGGTCCCCGTGCAGGTTTCTTTATTGCCGGTGGTAAAGGGCGGGTCTCCCGTCATACCCCGCAGGAGATTGAAACTCTGGCCGATAAATACCCCATTAGCGTTAATGCCGAGAACCTGGTCTATGCCAGCAAGATGTCTGCCAAGGTTGATAGCGCTGCTGTTCAGGACGGTTATCAAATTTATCATCATTGCTTTGTATTTACTGATAAAGGGGAATGGGCAGTTATACAGCAGGGAATGAATGAAAACATTATGCAAGCCCGCCGTTATCACTGGTTGAGCTCCGCTATGCAGGACTTCACATTGGAACCACAGGCAGCAATTTGTTGTGATAACACCAGCGAGACCCTAAACTTAGTATCCAAGCCCAATCATCAGCTTCGCCAGGCTAGTTGTGAAATAATTAATACTTCACCGGAAAAACTGATTGCCCAAATCGACCAACTGGATAAGCACAGCCGGAACTTAACTATGCCCAGGCGTCACTCTATTCCCCGCACTTCATATTTGAATAAAGCGCTATTTGCCGCCTGGGAGCAACAACCCCGTAACTTCGAACAACTATTGGGGATTTCCGGGGTTGGCCCGGGTACCTTGCGGGCTTTATGTCTGGTAGCTGAAGTTGCCTATGGAGTAGAAGCCAGTTATGCTGATCCGGTGCGTTACTCATTTGCACATGGCGGCAAAGATGGTTTTCCCTTTCCGGTTAATGAAGCCGACATTGAAAATAGCTATACCATATTAAACCGAGCTCTGCGCCGTTCACGGGCAGGCCGCCATGAACAGTTACAGGCCTTAAAAAATCTGGCCACCTGGCATAATGAAGTTAACAAAACCTTATGCTTATCTTATTCATCTGAGCAGAACGGTGTAATAGAAAGCAATGACATGCATCACTCTTTAAAACACCGTTTATCAGCAGCTGATCTGATACAGCCCCAGCTATTTGATTAGTTTTAATTAAGATTTTCCCACAGCAACTCAGCCACATCCATGACCGGGATATTATCATCTTTGGATACCTTTACTCCATCCGTCAGCATGGTCAGACAATAAGGACAGTTGCTGACGATTATTTCCGGGTTTGTTTCCAACAGTTGATCCACCCGGGTCTCGTTAATTCTCTTGTACCCGTAAGCAGCTTCCTCTTCCAGGAACATGCGCCCTCCTCCGGCACCACAACAGAATCCAAACTGTTTGGACTTTTCCACTTCCAACAACCTGCCGCCAACCTGGCTTACAATCTCCCGGGGTGGTTGATAAATACTGTTGTGTCTGCCCAGGAAACAGGAATCATGGTAGCTGACTTTTTTATCAACCTTATCTGAAATGCGGAGTTTCCCTTCCCGAATGAGATTAGCGAGTACCTCGGTATAATGATATACCTTATAATGCCCGCCCAATTGCGGATATTCATTCTTAATGGCATTATAGCCATGAGGACACAGACAAATTATCTTCCTGACCCCATAATTATTAAAAGTCTCAATATTTTGATTGGCCAGGGTCTGAAACAGATATTCATTGCCCAGCCTTCTGGCCGGGTCCCCGCAGCACATTTCCTCGGTTCCCAGATAAGCAAACTTAACCTCGGCTTTATTTAATAAATTAATTACTTTTTCGCCTACTTTTTTATAGCGGTCGTCAAAGGCAACTGCACATCCGCCGAATAATAAATATTCAAACTCACCCTTATCTTCTCCCAGTAAGTTAACCTGATCTCTTATTTTTCGTTCTTCCAGCCATTGAGCCCGGGAGGCCCAACCGGCTCCCCAGGGATTATAATTCCTCTCCAAGTTGGTAAATGCCATCTGGGCCTCGCCGGGAATATCTCCCTGCCACATCACCAGATTTCTTCTCATTTCAGTTATTTTACTGATATGTTCAATCTCCATAGGACAATGTACCACACAACCCCGGCAATTGGTGCAAGCCCATAAAACCTCCGGACTTACCACATCATATAATAAACTTTGTTCCAACGCCGGCTTTTGACTAAAGACCTGGTCAACATCATTTACCTCATCAACCGTCATTGCCAATGATCCGTCGTTTTCCAATTCCCCCTGACCAGGAAGAAGATAGGGTGCTTTTGCATCCATATGCTTTTTCATGGTCTGGATTATGGTGATTTTAGGGTTTAATTTTTTACCGGTATTATACGCCGGGCAAGCCTCCTGACAACGACCACAGCGAATACATGCATCCAGATCCAATATATCCTTCCAATGCAGTTCCTCAATCTGTTCAACCCCAAAACTCTCTGCTTCCTCAATATTTTCTATCGATCTTATATCACCCGGCTCCAAATTACTGGAATAATAGGAAATCATACCGGCAAAAATATGCCAGAGTTTAGTATAGGCAACTATGGCTATAAACAAAAAGGATATTGCCATATGAAACCACCAGTTAAACCGGTGCCAAAACAAAATGTTTTCCAGACTTAACCCGGAAAACATTCCCGCAAAAAGCCAACCAAAGGGTGAAGCGATACTTTCATAACTGATTTGACTCAAAGAAGTAGATAACTTTATTTGTCCGGCAACTCTTAAACCTTCAACTATATAGCCGGTGAACAAAATAGCCGCAATTAATAACAGAATCCAACCATCCAATGGCTTCGTATCATTTAAACGCCCCGGACGCTGAACATATCTGACAATTGCTAAAATGATAACGCCAATCAGTGCCAGCATCCCCATAACATCAATAAAGGCTGAAAAATATACATATATATTCCCCACCAGCGGAGGAAACCCAATCTTATCCCAGGCAGCAAAACTGGCGGTAGCTATAAATAATACTACAAACCCCCAAAACAAAAAAAAGTGTGATATGCCGGGTAGAGGCTTTCTCAATACCAACCTCTGCGTAAAAGTATTATAAATAAAATT
>JAAYBS010000010.1 GCA_012718855.1 Syntrophomonadaceae bacterium | reverse complement strand
GAAGACTATGATGAAATGGTAAAAGCCCTGGAGGAGGAACGAAAAAAATAGGGTGGGATTAAATGACTAATCGTGAAATAGCCCGTACTTTGGATCGAATAGCAGATATTCTGCAGCTAAAAGAGGAAAATTCTTTCAAGGTGCGGGCTTATCGTATGGCTGCAAATACAATTTATAATTTGGATGAAGATATTAAAGTTTATTATGAAAAGAATCAAATTGCAGAAATACCGGGTATAGGTAAGACGGTGTCTGCCAACATCATAGAAATGCTTGAAAAGGGCAGTAGCGAATATTATCAGACTCTTACTGAGGATATCCCGGAAGGGTTACTGGATATGCTGCTTTTGCCCGGTATGGGACATAAGACGGTAAAGTTAATATATGATCATCTGGGTATAAACAATCGGGAGGATTTATTAAAAGCTGCTCAGGAGCAACAGATTAGAAAAATTCCCGGTTTGGGGGCAAAAACTGAATACAATATTATAAAAGGAATGGAATTAATTAATCAGAACCGAGGTAAAGCCACCTTGGGTTTATCATTGCCGATGGCGATCGAGTTTCGTAATTATCTGGCAGATTGTCCGCAGGTTGTTCAGGCATCAATAGTGGGCAGCGTGCGCAGGGGGAAATCTATAGTAGGTGATATTGATATTCTTTTATCCGGTTATGACTTTGCTGCAATAAAAAGTTGGGTTATCGCTTATCGTGGTATTAAAGATTTGAATCGTAATGAAATGGACTCTATAGGGGGCCAATTGGATTATAGGATAAATTTTGAAGTAATACTGGTTCATCCGGACAGTTATTATACTGCCCTGGTTTGGACCACTGGTTCCAAGAGTTTTCGTGACCAGATATTTACTGGGGTTGATCCGTCAGCATTAATCGGTTTGCATAGTGAAGAGACAGTGATGCAAAAGCTGGGGTTGGATTATATTCCGCCTGAAATG
The DNA here is from genome assembly GCA_012718855.1 of Syntrophomonadaceae bacterium. GTDB lineage: Bacteria > Bacillota > Syntrophomonadia > Syntrophomonadales > Syntrophomonadaceae > JAAYBS01. Next base: position 7,415 of record JAAYBS010000010.1, on the reverse strand, counting down.
AGAGAAAATACCGGAGAGATTGAGTTAGCCAGACAAGGTACGCTACCTGTTTTGGTATCACGACAGGACGTTAAAGGTGATTTGCATATTCATTCTGATTGGAGTGATGGTGGCAGCAGCATTCAACAAATTGCTGAAAGTTGCCGGCAAATGGGTTATGCTTATATGGCTATAACTGATCATTCCAAATCATTACCTATCTCCGGGGGATTAAATGAAGAAAGACTAGCTGCCCAAGGTGTTGTTATTGATGAGATTAATGCCCGACTGAATGATATCAAGGTATTAAAAGGAATCGAGGTAGACGTTTTAAAAAATGGTGAACTGGATTTCTCAGATGATACCCTGAACAAGTTGGATATAGTTATTGCATCTATTCACAGTCATTTTAGACTTGATAAAGAACAACAAACCGAACGCATTATCCAGGCAATTAAAAATCCACAGGTAAATATCATTGGTCATCTTACCGGCAGATTACTTAATCGTCGCGGTCCTTATGAGGTGGATTTACCCCGCATTTTGGAAGCTGCCGCCAAGCATAATGTTGCTTTGGAAATTAATTCCCATCCGGATAGATTGGACATTGATGATTTTACGGCCAGAAAAGTCAAAGATTATGGAGTAAAGGTGGCTATTAATAGCGACGCTCATCATTATAACGACCTATATATGGTTGATTATGGAATACTAACTGCCCGTCGGGGTTGGCTGGAAGCTGAGGATATAATAAATTGCTGGGATTTACCCCGGCTGTTAACGTTTTTAAAAGAATAATGGCGGTCAGACTGGCAGAATAATAAAGCATAGACCTCTGAAAGGGGATAATACTATGCTGGGTTTTGCATTAAGAGCAGCAATTATGTATTTTATGGCTTTAATTATGATCCGTTTGCTGGGGAAAAGAGCATTGGGGGAATTGGGACCTTTTGATTTTGTAGTCATGACCGGAGTAGGGCATACCGTAGTATCAATAGCTTTGGATAAAAGTATACCCTATTATGAAGGCATTATTATTCTGGCTACTCTTGCAGGACTGGAATATATAATGGGCTTTCTGGCCTTGAAGAATGAAAAGCTATCTAATTTGATTGTGGGAAAACCGGTAGTATTAATTGAGAGTGGTCGTATTATTAAGAAGAATCTGGCTAAGGAAAAGTTTAATGTGGATGATTTATTGCAGGAATTGCGTAAAAAGGGAATCAGAGATATTGATGAGGTTGAAATTGGAATATTGGAATCATGCGGTGGGTTTAGTGTTATCATCCGTGAAGATGATGAACCGGTTACTAAAAGAGATTTAGGCATAAAAAGCATACAACCAGAGGGTGCGCTCACCTTTACCTTAAAAGGTCGGGGAAAAATATTTGAACAGCAACAAGGTAATGCATTTAAACCTGATCCTGAAATAGATTTGCCGGGAATTTTACAAGCTATTCAAAAACAGCTTGAGCAAATTTCAGAACGAATTTATCATTTGGAAAACCAGAAGGACACTTAAGTAGAATATGAGGTCAGGAGGAGAATTCGGGTGAAATTAAAAGAAATACACCAACTGGCAGTAGATTTAGGAAAAAGATATGATATCCGCGGAGATTATTTGCAGCAGATTTTGCAGGATGATTGGAAAGCTTATGAAAAAATGAATGAGCTGGATAAAGAGGATTTTGATCTGGAAAACCTGGACAACCCTTTTAGTGATACCAGGATTCTGGTAGGTAGCGGTGGAGAAAATATTTCTACCATACTTTGCGGCATTGATATGGAAACTCCCGAGATACTTCTGGCTGATCGTTTAAATGAAAAGGGGCAAAAAATTGATTTGGTATTGGCTCATCATCCGGAAGGAATTGCTGGCGCTGCTTTACATCGAGTAATGAATATACAGGCTGATATGTTGGAAAGGGCTGGAGTACCTATTAATATTGGCGAAGCAATTATGGCGTCCAGAATATCGGAAGTTGAAAGGGGTATTGCGCCACAGAATCACCAGAGAGCAGTGGATGCAGCCAGATTGCTGGATATACCTTTTATGTGTGTGCATTCACCGGCCGATAATCTGGTAAATAATTTCCTGGAAACTCTTTTTGCGAAGAGGGAATATCGCACCCTGGAAGATGTGATAAATATTTTACTGGAAATACCGGAATATAGACAAGCTAGGAAACTAAAGGCCGGGCCGCGTATCATTGCAGGTGAACGTCACCGTCGTGCCGGTAAGATATTTATTAAAATGACCGGTGGGACAGCAGGTTCGCCCAAGGCCTATGAAAAACTAGCTGCTGCAGGGGTTGGTACATATATTGGTATGCATATGCAGGATAAACATCGTCAGGCTGCCAAAGAGGCCAATATCAATGTTATATTGGCAGGGCATATGGCCAGCGATTCTCTGGGGATGAATTTATTTCTGGATGAATTGGAAGCTAAAGGAGTAAGCATTATACCTTGTTCAGGTTTAATAAGAGTTAGCCGACTAAAACATGAAATACATTAATTTATTTTATATGGAGATTATTTTATAGTTATTTTATAGGGGCGGGCTTAAAGCAGTCTTGTCCCTTATTTGTTTGAAGTTTTAAAGGAGTTGCTATACATGGAATTACTTGCTCCAGCCGGAAACTGGTCTGCATTTCTGGCTGCGGTTGAAAATGGAGCGGATGCAGTATATTTAGGCGGGTCTCAATTTAGTGCCCGTCAGGCTGCTGATAATTTCAGCAGCGAAGAAATAGCCCGGGCATTGGATTATGCTCATCTACGGGGTAAAAAAATTTATCTTACTGTAAATACCCTGATAAGGGATGATGAGTTTGACTCAGCGCTGCAGTTTATATATCAGATGTATAAGCTGGGAATTGATGCAGTTATTATTCAGGATATTGGATTGCTAAATGCAGTAAGCCAATTACTACCAGGCCTTAAATTGCATGCTAGTACTCAAATGACCATTCACAATTCAGATGCAATCAGACTGATAAAAGAAATCGGCGTAAAAAGAGTGGTTTTGGCAAGGGAAATGACCCGTGGGGAAATTATAACTCTTTGTCAGAACCACAATGATATAGAAATAGAAGTCTTTGTACACGGAGCTATGTGCTTTTCATATTCAGGGCAATGTTTATTTAGCAGTATAGTGGGCGGGCGAAGCGGTAATCGGGGTCGATGTGCACAACCATGCCGCTTATCGTATGAACTCATAGGCAACTCCAACCAACTTTATAATACCCGGGGAAATTATTTGCTTAGCCCATCTGATTTATCCCTGATTGATAATTTGGTTGATCTAAGAGATGCAGGAGTTCATTCACTGAAAATAGAGGGACGTATGAAAAGACCGGAATATGTTGCCATAGTTACGCGTGTATTTCGGGAAGCTCTGGATAACCTGGATAAGGAAGTTCCCATAAGTTCCAAAAATAATTTAAGGCAAATATTTAACCGTAATTTTTGTACCGGCTACTTTAATAACGACAGAAAAAATGTGCTTAGTCCGCAAAGACCGGATAACCGGGGAGTATATGTAGGAAAAATAATATTACAGGAGTCAGATTTATTAACAGAAATACTATTGGCTGAGAACCTGGCTGAAGGTGATGGTATTGAAATCAGGTCGATAGCTGACCATAGTTCAGCGTTTATAGTTTCCGCTATGTTTAGAAATGGTATAAAAGTTGCTCAGGCTGATAAAGGTGACCGGGTAACTATTCAACTGCCAAATCGCGTGAAATCTGGTGATCTGGTTTATAAAACCAGCGACTGGAAATTGTTGGCCGGGGCTATGAATAGTATTGAGCAGGCCCAAACATTTAAAGTTTGGGTTGATGCTGATGTATATATGGTGGAAAATGAACCGCTTAAACTTGTTCTAAAGGATGAATCGCAACATCAGGTTACAGTTTTAACCGAATCAAAAACAGTTTTGGCAGAAAGCACTCCGGTTGATATAACGGTGTTAAGGGGAAAACTGGGGCGTATGGGCAATACATATTTTAAATTAAGAGATCTGAATGTATATGGGCCTTCCAACCTTATTATTCCTTACACAGACCTTAACCGGGTGCGCCGCCAGGGGCTAAACAAGCTAATGCAGTTATATCATCCGGACCAGGAAATAAGGGAAAAGGAATTTCAGCAGGATAAGGAAAAATGGTTTTCAAATTTGTCCGGTCGGAATATACAAGCAGAAGTAAAATTGCTAAGTGTAAAGGTTAACAGCGTTAATGATGCCTATGTTGCTTTAGAGGAAGGAGCCGACCGTGTATATCTCGATATGTCAGGTATTGGCAACCGGCATCGTACTAATATTCAGGAGTTAGTTGATTTAATTAAATGGGCAGTTGACCAGGAAAAAGAAATTATACCGGCCTTACCGCGGATAGAAAAACCGTCTGACCCGATTGACTACCGTAAGATAATTGAGCATACTGGGGTTCAGAAACTATTGGTACAAAATTTGGGTGCATTACAATACTGTCGGGAAAACAGCCTGGACTTCTGGATAGACTATAATCTTAATGTCTTTAATAGTTTTTCAATAGATTATTTTACCCGATTGGGTGCAGAGGGAGTTACCATTTCGCCTGAGTTATCTTGGCAGCAAATTAAAAAATTATATTCTCCCATAGAGTTGCTGATACATGGTGACTTGATTATAATGACTTCTGAGAGCTGCGTATTTAGCAATGTAAATGCTGAGGGCAGTTCGGAGGCCTGCCATAATTATTGCCAGCGGGATAATTATTATCTGCGGGACCCCAAGGGCTATAGATTTCCTCTGGGAACTGATACGGAATGCAGATGTTATGTATTCAATTCGCGTACACTCAGTCTGCTGAATGATTTGCCCGTACTCATGCCGCTGGCTGATAGTTTCAGACTGGACTTTTACCGGCATAATACCCATCAGATAAAAGCTTCAGTAAGTATTTATCGGGAAGTATTCAATCAGATATTAGCCGGTGAAAAATTTGATATAACCGATTATAAAAATCAATTAATTAAATATAGTCCATCAGCGTTCACGCGGGGGCACTATTTTCGTGGAGTGGAATAATGGATTTAAAAACGCTTGATAAGCTGGAATTTAATAAAATAAAAAGCCTTTTGGCCGATCTAACCTTCTTTGAGGGTGGGTACAATCTGGCTTTGGATTTAATTCCCTCTAATGATCTGGCTACGGTTAATTGCAAATTAGATCAAACTCAGGAAGCTATGGAAATAATCAGATTGGTAGAACCGGGATTCCTCAGTGGTCTGGTATTACTGTATCAACCATTAAACAAAGCCCGGGCCAGTGGAGTTTTAACCCCTGCTGAGATAAGGGGAGTTGGCAATATTCTCCGGGCCGCACGCTTGGCAGCTAACCTGATAAATGAGGATAGTTATCCCCATATCCATGAAGCCATAACCGATTTATTTACTGATGCTCAATTGGAAAAGAAGATTGATCGCTCTGTAAATGATGATGGTGAATTACAGGATGATGCTTCACCAAAACTTAAGGAAATCCGTGGTCAGATAAATACTATCAGAATGCGAATCCGGGATTATTTACAGGATTTTATCCGCTCGGGTAATAACCAGAAAATGTTGCAGGACGCTCTCGTAACTGAGAGGGAGGGCCGTTATGTAGTACCGGTGAAACAGGAATACCGGCAGGATATCAAAGGAATTATTCACGATGAATCGGCCAGCGGTGCAACAGTATTTATCGAACCTATGGCAGTGGTGGAGCAAAATAACCGGATTAGATTACTGCAAAGTGAAGAGCGACGGGAAATTGAACGCATATTAAGGGAGCTAAGTGCAGTTATTGCATTTTACACGGATGAATTGGAGAATAATTTAAAGTTGCTAAGTGAGTTGGACTTTATTTTTGCCCGTGCTCGTTTAGCCTATAAGCTTAATGCCTTTCGCCCGGAAATGAACGCTAGGGGAATAATTGAACTCAGCCGCGCCTGTCATCCTTTACTGGGGGAAAGTGCTGTTCCTATTGATGTACATCTGGGCAAGGATTTTGACATTTTAGTTATTACAGGTCCCAACACGGGTGGCAAGACAGTTGCGTTAAAGACTATAGGGCTATTGGTTCTTATGGCTATGAGTGGTATGTATATACCTGCCCGCGAAAATAGCCGGGTATCCGTATTTAATTCGATTTTTGCCGATATTGGTGATGAACAAAGCATTGAACAATCCCTTAGCACTTTTTCTTCCCATATGACCAATATTATTTCCATACTGAAATTGGCAGACGATCATTCCCTGGTGCTGATGGATGAATTGGGAGCCGGCACTGATCCGACTGAAGGGGCTTCTCTGGCCCGGGTGATTTTGGAGGAGCTAAGAGATAAGGGTGCGCGAGTTGTAGTAACTACACATCAAAGTGAACTTAAATATTTTGCTTATCAAAATGATCGGGTTGAAAATGCTTCGGTTGAGTTTGACCCGATAAGTTTACAACCCACTTATAGATTGTCTATAGGCACACCAGGCCAGAGTAATGCTTTTGAAATTGCGTCTCGCCTGGGATTAAGTCCTCAAATGGTAAGTAAAGCCAGGAGTCTGGTTCCGGAAAGAGAAGTTGAAATTGGCAATATGATTCGCGAGTTTAAAGAACGTAGTTATTATCTGGATAAAGCTGAACGGGAAATAGCCGGTTTAAAGGCTGAAATATTAAATACCAAAATGGAATTGCAAAAACAACAGGAGAGTTTGGAAATAGAACGGGGGGAGATTATTTCCAAAGCCAAATATGAAGCAGATAATTATGTCAGAAAAGTAAAAAACGAAGCTAATGAAGCTTTACAGGAGTTAAAAGACTTTATTAAGGACCGTGAGCAATTACCTAAATGGCATGAAATAGAGGAAAAGCATCAGCGTCTGAAGGAAATAAAAGTAACCGAATGGCAAAAACCTGCCCGTAAAAAGGGTAAACGGGAGTTTAAACCCGGTGACTATGTAATAATTAATGATATTAAACAAAAAGGATATATTATTTCCGGGCCGAATAATCAAGGCGAATTTCTAATTCAGGTTGGAATTATGAAGCTATCCGTTACGGCTGATCAATTGCAAAGCAGTGATTCGCCGGATGAACCAAAAAAAGAAAGGCGTAACCAGAGTTATTTTGAAAAAGCGCAAAGCATATCCAAAGAAATAGATGTACGGGGCAAACTGGCCGAGGAGGCTATTTACGTAATAGACAAGTATATAGATGATGCCTGTTTAGTAGGTATTGAATCAATAAACATAATACACGGCAAGGGAACCGGTGCATTACGCAAAGCTATCCAGGGATATTTGCAAGGGCATCCCAGTGTTCAATCCTACCGTGATGGCCAGGCAGGAGAAGGTGGATTTGGAGTTACCGTCGTGCACCTGAGATAAACTGCATAATAAAACCGATAGAAGTT
>JAAYBS010000121.1 GCA_012718855.1 Syntrophomonadaceae bacterium | reverse complement strand
TTAAACCGGGCAGCATCCAGCTCTTCACCATCCTGATTACGGTAAAAACAGGAATAATGACCGGTATGACAGGCAGCACCAGTTTGAGCTACCAATATCAAAAGGGTATCCTCGTCGCAGTCATATCTGATTTCTTTTACTTCCTGAATATGTCCCGAGGTTTCCCCTTTCAGCCATAAACTCTGCCGACTGCGGGAATAAAACCAGGTCTTGCCGGTATCAATAGTTTTTTTAAGCGACTCTTCATTCATATAGGCCAGCATTAAAACCTCACCGCTGCTATAATCCTGAATAATTGCCGGAATTAGACCGTTTTGATCAAATTTAACCGTTGTAATCATAGCGTACTGCTACTCCTTTTTTGCGTAAATAATCTTTGACTTCCCGGATCGTATATTCACGGAAATGAAAAATTGAGGCACCTAAAACTGCATCAGCACCACCCTGTTCGATGCCTTCATATAAATGCTCCAGGTTTCCTGCTCCCCCGGAAGCAACCACCGGGATACTAACCGCCCCGCTAATTGCAGCCGTCAACGGTATATCATAGCCATCTTTGGTTCCGTCCCGGTCCATGCTGGTTAAAAGTATTTCTCCGGCTCCCAGCATTTCAACTTTGCGCGCCCATTCTACCGCATCCATCCCGGTGGATTCCTGTCCCCCGTTTATATACACTTCCCAGGTACCATTACCGGTATTGCGAGCATCAATAGCTACTGTAATACATTGGCGACCAAACTTTTGAACTGCTTCACTTATCAATTCCGGATTCCTGATGGCAGCAGAATTAATTGAAACCTTGTCTGCCCCGGCCTCCAACAGGTTATTAATGTCATCTATGTTGCGAATACCTCCGCCTACTGCCAGAGGAACAGAAATTCCCCGGGCTGTTTGCCGAACTACTTCTACCATGGTTTGCCGTTCTTCTACGGTGGCACTGATATCTAAAAATACTATTTCATCAGCACCTTCAGCAGCATAATAGGCGGCAAATTCCGCCGGGTCACCAGCATCACGCAAATTAACAAAATTAACTCCCTTTACTACCCTGCCGTTATGGACATCCAGACAGGGAATAATCCTTTTTGTCGACATAAATAAATCCCCCTCAACAAAAGTTTACCGGGAAGCCTCCAAAGCTTGTGCCAGCGTTATTTTTCCATCATATATTGCTTTCCCGATAATGGCTCCGGTGACTCCAATAGATTGCATGGATTTTAGTTGATAAATATTTTCTACCGTAGATACCCCCCCGGACGCAATTATTTTTAATCCAGTTTTTTCAGCCATTTCTTTGGTGCGTTCAAAATTAGGACCACTTAAAAGCCCATCACGGGCAATATCTGTAAAAACTGCTCTGGTAACACCTAATTCCCGCATTTGTTTTCCAAACTCAACTGCGGCTAACTCTGAGGTGGTAACCCATCCCTCAACAGCTACCTTTCCATCGCGGGCATCTATACCCAGAACAATTTTCCCGGCTCCAAATTGCTGAATCAACTCAGTAATAAACTCTGGATTTTGTACCGCACGGGTGCCAATTATTACCCGGGCAGCCCCTGCCTCCAGTAAACGTTCTACATCTTCAGCAGTTCGTAATCCGCCCCCTACCTGAAAAGGTATCGAGATTGCACCCGCAATAGCCTTTATAGCCTCAAGGTTTTTCGGACTACCGGTAAAAGCACCATCCAGGTCCACCACATGTAACCACTCGGCACCTTCCTGTTCATATTGAAGTGCCACCTGGGCAGGCTGCCGGGAATAAACCGTTTTATCCTCCGCTCTGCCCTGAACCAGTCTGACACATTCTCCCTCTTTTAAGTCAATAGCGGGATATATTATCATGATCGCCAGTTCCTCTCCTGCTAACCGAAATTTTCGTCTATAATTTACCTTTGCTGGACCAGACACCCTCCACGCGGGGGTCAATAGTAAGTGCCATTTTTAGTGCCCGGGCAAATGCTTTAAAAGTTGCCTCCAGAACATGATGGGTATTAGTTCCGCGCAGCAGGTCAATATGCAAATTCATACCAGCTGACGAGGCCAGCGCCTGAAAAAATTCCTGTATGTTTTCTGTAGCCAGATTACCAATACTGGCACTTTCCAACTCAACATTATAGGCTAAATAAGCGCGTCCGGAAAAATCTAATGCTACCCGTACCAAGGCCTCGTCCATAGGTACGGTTGCCTCCCCGTAACGATTTATTCCTTTTTTATCACCGGCGGCTTCTTTTAAGGCCTGGCCCAGACAAATACCTATATCTTCTACTGAATGATGATCATCTACCTCAATATCTCCTTTAGCAGTCAATTGAAGATTACAGAGACTATGTACCGTAAAAAGAGTAAGCATATGGCCCAGAAATGGTACCGGTATATCAATATCGTAATTGCCGGTTCCGTCTATTTCCAGATGCAGTGCTATATCAGTCTCTTTGGTTTGGCGTTTGATTTCTGCCGTCCGGTTAATATTATCTGGCATTGATTTTCTCCTTTCTTACCTTAACTGAATTGGCATGAGCAGTTAATCCTTCTACGGTAGCCAATTTAATAATATCATCAGCGCTTTCGTCGATACCTTCCCGGGAATAATAAATAATACTGGAAGATTTACGGAAAGTATCTACTGTTACCGGTGAATAAAACCGGGCGGTACCTCCGGTTGGTAATATATGATTGGGTCCGGCATAATAATCTCCTACCGGTTCAGGGGTATAAGAACCCATAAATATAGCTCCGGCATTATGAATGCGGCTTAACCATTCAAAAGGATTGTCTACGATTAATTCCAAATGCTCCGGTGCTATTAAGTTAGCTACCCGGCAGGCTTCCTCCATATCTTCAGCTATAACAAATGCTCCATAAGTATTAAGCGATTTTTCTATTATATCCCGGCGTTCCAGTTGCTGCATCTGCCGTTCAAGTTCTTTTTCCACTTTATCGATTAACCGTACATCATCAGTTACCAGAATACTGCGGGCTAATACATCATGTTCTGCCTGGGACATCATATCAGCCGCTACAAATACCGGATCTGCATTGCGGTCAGCAACAATGAGTATTTCACTGGGTCCGGCCAGCATGTCGATATTCACATCTCCATAAACCATTTTCTTGGCCAGGGTAACATAGATATTACCTGGTCCACTGATTAAATCCACCGGTTTTATAGTTTCTGTACCCCAGGCCAGTGCAAATACTGCCTGCGCTCCCCCAACTTTATAGATTTCCTCAATACCTAACTCTGCTGCTGCCACCAGGGTATAAGGATTCATTTTACCATCTTTGCCCGGAGGGCTAACCATAGCAATCTCTTCTACTCCGGCTACCTGAGCTGGAATAGCATTCATCAATACTGAAGAAGGATAAGCGGCTGTACCACCGGGAACATAGATCCCGGCTCTCTGTAAAGGGCGAAACATTTGTCCGGTTACATTACCATATTCATCGGTCTCCATCCAGGAGGTTCTCATCTGCCGTTCATGAAACAGAGCAATATTATCAATGGCCTGCCGCAGGGCAAAAATATAATCGATGTCAACCAGTTCAAAAGCTTCTTCAATTTCTTCATCAGTTACCAGAAAGTTCTCTGCGGTAATACTGGCTCCATCGTAACGATTAGTCAGATCAAAAAGTGCCTGATTACCCTGGCTCCTAACCTGTTCCGCAATAACTGCTACCTGTTGTTCGTACAGTTTCATATCATCATAATTACTTTGAACAAAATCCAATAATTCCTGGCTAAAGGCTTGAAAGCGTTTAATTGTCACTTAACATTCCACCTTTCATATAATCCTGAATAGTTTCCACCAGAGGTTGAATAAGCTCATGTTTGGTTCGATAACTAACCCGATTGCCAATCAACCTGGTAGTAGAACCCATTATTTTAACCAGTTCTACCAGATTATTTTCCCGTAGAGTTCGGCCGGTGGAAACAATATCAACAATCATGTCACATAGACCCATAATCGGTGCCAGTTCAATATTGCCATGCAGTTTAATGATTTCCACCTGTAAACCCTGACTGCGGAAAAACTGTTCCGCTACTACCGGAAACTTGGTAGCTGCCCGTTTATAATTCAAATCCTTTAATGTAATACCCTGGCGTTCACCTGGAACTGCTACTACAAATCTGCAGTAACCATACTTTAAATCCACCAGTTCAAATACATCCTTACCCTGTTCAACAATTATATCCTTGCCCACTAATCCCAAATCGGCCGCTCCCTGCTCAACGTAAGTGGGCACATCGGTAGGCCGGCACATAATATAGGTGACTTCAGGGTTATCATATGTAAATACCATGTTACGACTATCAGCGCTTAGTCCTTCGGTGGGCAAACCAATCTGACGGAAAAGATCTATGGTTGGTTCCAGCAAAGTCCCCTTGGACAAAGCAATGGTTAATCTTTCTTTCATAGTAATCCCCTTTACATTTAATCAATAAATATCAGACTATACTCATGCTCCGCGTGGTAATGAGCCAATCTTTGCTGCAGCTCTTCCCGGGAACAGCCTTCAACATCCAATTCTGTTATGAAACCTTGCGCCCGTAATCGATCCGCTTCTTTTACCATTTTGCTAAGATCGGTTCCCCCGACTATGTATCGCAGTTCCTCTTTTTTACTTTGCTGTTTTTGCAGCACCAAAGCCAGACGATCCATACCCAGGGCAAAACCGGTAGCGGGACAATCATAACCGAAATGCCCCAACAGATTATCGTAACGTCCGCCCCCTAATAATCCATAGCCTAAATCAGGGGAATAACCTTCAAATACAATCCCGGTATAATAATCCAGGTTTCTTAAAACTCCCATATCAACAACAATATGTTCATTAATCCCAAACACTTGTAAAGCTTCATAAACCTTTATTAAATCATCTATTGCTTCGGCCGTCTTACGGTTTTTTTCTGCAGCAGGGATTCGTTTCATGACCTCCAGCCCCCCATGTAAAACCGGTAATAAGGCAATGCTTTCTTTTAATTGATCATCCATTGGAAGTTTTTCCAATAAATTTGATAAATCCACCAGATCTTTACTTTCTACAAAAAATCGGATTTGTTCCTGTTCATCTTCTGCCAGGTTGCTCTGTTCCAATAAACCATTAAAAATATCAATCTGATTCAGACTAATCTTAAAATCTTTTAATCCCAATTCGAGCAGTGATTTTGCTGCTACAGTAATAACTTCGGCATCAGACCATACTCCGGAAGCCCCCAATAATTCAACGCCTAATTGCCAGAATTCACGATATTGCGCCTTCTGGGGCTGAACCTGACGAAACATATTAGCCATGTAATATAATCTCTGAGGAGTTCTCTCATCACGAAGATGGGTAGCAGCCAAACGAGCCAGTGATACCGTCATCTCGGGCCGTAAAGATACAATTCCCCCATCCCGGTCCATAAACAGGAATAAATCTTCTCTTATATGATGGCCGGCTCCGGATTCTATGACTTCCAGATACTCAAAAGTGGGGGTAGCCACTTCCCGATAGCCATAGCTATTGAATAAACCGGCTGCCTTTTTCTCCATGTTTCTTCTGGCTTTTACTTCTTCAGGCAGAAAATCTCTTAATCCCTTGGGAATTTCTCTTTTTTTCATTATGTTCTCTCCTCGTCCAAATAGGTTAATACCCGTTGATACCCATCAGCTCCATAATTTAAGCAGCGCTTGACTCTGCTTATGGTAGCTGTGCTGGCTCCAGTTATACTGGCAATGGAATTGTAGGTGGTATCAAGGTGTAATAATCTGGCCACTTGCATACGTTGAGCCAGGGCTTTCACTTCACTGATAGTACATAAATCATCCAGCAAACGATAGGCATCGTCCTCATTTTTCAGAGTTATAATAGCTTTTACGAGCAGATCTGTGTTTTCATCTCTCCAGTTAGGTGAAAATTCCAAGATATCGCCCCCCTTTTTCTACTCTAAAGCATTCGATTCTCATTAATCACCAGTTCAAACTCACAGCCTAGATATTCGGCTGATCTTCGGCTCATTAACATCTTGGTAAGAAATATTTCAAAATACTCCATTACTGAGCAAACCTCAGTATCAATTTCTATTTTCAACGTAATAATTTTATTTTCCGGATCTATACTTAATTCTGAATTTGTAACTGCATAATTAACCCGGTCCCGGGGAGTAAAAGCTCCCAGATCGGTTTTCCGTACCCGCGAACGATGTACATCTGATTTATCAGCCAGAATAAGTGCCGCTGCCACATTATTTACACACCTGCCCTGGGCATATTCATCATGATTACCAATAGCCCCCATAATAATAGCAACTTCAACCGGATCCATACCCAGATCAATGAGTGTATAAAAAGCTATTAAGGCTCCTGACATGCCATGTCCGTAACGGTTAACCAGGTTGCCTATATCATGAAGATAACCGGCTATTCTGCCCAACTCCGCTTCTCTTTCCGGATATCCTAACGTGGTAAGTATTTCATAACATAAGTCAGCAGTTAACTCAGCATGCTTTAAATTATGTTCAATGGCACCAATATTACCGATATAATCATTACCCATTAACATGAATTGTTCTACCAATGGACTCTCTTTTACCGTTTCCAGTGTAACCAATCTTACCTCCCCCTTATTGCAAGCTGCGTAATAATTTATTGGCCTCATATCCTGACCGGGTGTTTTTAGGAATTTGTTTCAGTAGTTTAATAGCCTCAGATTCTTTACCCTGTTCAATTAATATGCGAGCCTGATTTAAATCAATAGCTGCCTGTTGTTCCAACTGAGCCAGTTCAATTTTCTCCTGCATCTGCTCAGTTTTACCTAATGCCTCCAATTGTTTATAAAGCTCAATTGCCTGGTCATATTTACCTTCTGCTACCAGGGCTCCAGCTTCACTGATAATCCTTCTGGTTTCAATTCTATCCGGCAAATTGGTTAGCATATATCCATAACCGCCAACAATAGCTATCAGTAACATCAGGCTGATTATCCAGCCTGATGAATAACGCGATTGGCGTACCATAAATCCTAAGGTAAATATAAATGGTATTCCCAGTATAAAAGTTATTTTCAGAAACTCCCGGGTAGGCATATAAAATACACCGGCTATTAACAGTAGTATTAATAGTAATTTAATCAGAGGTTGACGATTTACCGCCATTACCCTTCCTCCCGCTTTAAAGCTCTGTTGCCAATATCTTTACGAAAATGCATACCTTCAAAATTAATTTTATTAATTTCTTTATAAACTTGTTCCAATGCTTCACTCATTGATGCCGCTTTCAGACTAAGGGCCATAACCCGGCCACCGGCAGTTACCAGTTGCCCATCCTGCAGAGCAGTACCGGAATGAAACACTATCGTATTATCATCCAGGGCATCTAATCCAGTTATAACCTTGCCTTTTTCATAATTTCCCGGGTAACCTTCTGAAGCCAGCACTACACATACACAAGCACCTGCTTCAACTGTTACATTTAGTCCCTCAATATTACCGCGGGCCACGCCTTCAAAAAGGGGTAAAATATCTCCCTGAATAACCGGCATAATTACCTGGGTTTCCGGATCCCCAAAACGGGCATTGTATTCAAGTACCCGAGGCCCATCGTCAGTAATCATGAGACCGGTATATAAAACTCCCCGGAAAGGACAGCCTTCGCTGTCCATAGCCTTAATAGTAGGGGTGATTATAGTCTCTTCCACCCGGCGCTGCAGCTCGGCAGTATAAATGGGCGGATTTATGTAAGCTCCCATACCTCCGGTATTAGGTCCCTCATCGTTGTCAAAGACTCGTTTATGATCCTGAGCAGACACTAAAAATATAGTGCGTTGGCCGTCGCTAAGGGAAAATACACTTACTTCTTCACCCTGCAGGCATTCCTCAATAATAATCGCCTGTCCGGCCTCACCAAAAGATTTTTCCACCATAGCGGCAGAAATTGCCTGTTCGGCTTCTTCCCAGTTTTCAGCAACTACTACACCTTTACCGGCAGCCAAACCATCAACTTTTATTACTACCCTGCGTCCGTTATCAGTAAAACTGCGGGCAAAAGTACAGGCAGAATCATAATCGGTAAAAACCTCATAGGCAGCCGTAGGAATGTTATATTTTTTCATTAAATTTTTGGAAAAAACCTTACTCCCTTCCAAACGTGCTGCTGCTGCAGTCGGGCCAAAAACCAGGAGACCGTGTTTATTAAATAAATCAACCATACCTGCCATCAAGGGGTCCTCCGGACCTACCACCGTCAAATCAATGCTTTCTTTAAGAGCAAACTCCAATAATTTTTCCTCGTCCTGAGCAGCAATAGGAATACACTCAGCATAGCAGGACATACCAGGATTACCCGGTGCCGCATATAATTTTTCGATTTCAGGACTCTGCGCCAGTTTCCATACCAGCGCATTTTCCCGTCCCCCCTGGCCGATTACGAGAACTTTCTTCCCCATAACTACCTCCCTGGTCTAAACATAATCGCTTTTAGTGTTTGAAATGTCTAACGCCGGTAAATATCATGGTAATATTATGTTCCTGACAAGCCTGAATACTTTCTTCGTCGCGTACTGACCCTCCGGGTTGAATTATTGCGGTTACACCAAATTGAGCTGCCAATTCCACCGTATCCTTAAAAGGAAAGAAAGCATCCGAAGCCATAACTGCTCCCCGGGCCTTATCGCCCGCTTGTTCCAAAGCTATTTTTGCCGAACCTACCCGGTTCATTTGTCCGGCACCAACCCCAAGAGTTACCTGATTACCAGCCAATACAATAGCATTGGATTTTACATGTTTTACTACTTTCCAGGCGAACAATAAATCTGCCATTACGGCTTCACTTGGTTCAGGGCCGGCTACTACCTGCAGTTTATTTACATCCAGCTCTTCCAGATCAGAATCCTGTACTACCAGACCACCTTCAACCGTACGGACCTGAACGTCCTGATTATAATTTAAAGGTAACTCCAGTAATCTTAAATTCTTTTTGGCCTGTAAAATCTCCAGTGCCTTTGGTGCGTAAGACGGGGCAATTATAACTTCCATAAAAGGTTCGGCAACTTTGCTGGCCGTTTTTTCATCCAGTTCACGATTAAAAGCAATTATGCCCCCAAATGCTGATACAGGGTCAGCCCCAAAAGCCTTATCATAAGCTTCTCCCACTGTGTCAGCCACTGCAGTTCCACAGGGATTGGTATGCTTTATAATTACACAGGCAGGCTGTTTAAATTCCTTTACCAATTGCCAGGCAGCCTGAGTATCAATAATATTGTTATAGGACAGTTCCTTACCGTTTAACTGGCGGGCATCTGCCAGGCCGAGTGATGAGGACATATCACGATAAAAGCAGGCTTTCTGATGGGGGTTTTCCCCATAACGCAACTCATAAACCTTTTCTCCTGCCAGCACAAAATTATCCGGAAATGGAGTGTCCGTTATTCCTGCCAGATAATTACTTATCATGGCATCATAAGCAGCTGTATGTCCAAAAGCCTCCAGGGCCAATTGACGTCTGAAATTTAAATCAAGATTGCCATTATCCTGCAATGTTTTGAGAATATCCCCATATCTTTCCGGTTTAACTACCACGATTACATCGGCATGGTTTTTAGCCGCTGATCGTACCATGGAAGGTCCGCCTATATCAATATTTTCAATAGCCTCCTCCAGAGTTACTCCTGGTTTGGCTACGGTTTGTCTAAACGGATATAAATTAACTGCTACCAGATCAATGGCAGTAATATCATGTTCGGCTAATTGAGCCAGATGATCTGCTGTGCGTCTGGCTAAAATCCCACCATGAATCCGGGGGTGCAAAGTTTTAACCCGACCATCCA
>JAAYBS010000120.1 GCA_012718855.1 Syntrophomonadaceae bacterium | reverse complement strand
GGCAAACAGACCATAAAAACCAACAAAGACATCAGGGAAACTAAAATACGAGCACTTTTCTTCATGGGTATACCACCTTTCAGTTCAATTTAATAACTAGACCATTTGGTCACAGAAAAGGTTGACAAACTTTTTGTAATTTTTTGTCAACCTTTTTGCATGCTTATTAGTCTAGTTATCAGATACCAATAAGTGCTAGGAATATGAGATGCAAGGAGGTGGTGGCTATGAGGGTGTAAACTTAATTTTTTATGATTCAATGAACAATGTTAATAAATGTTATTATTTAAGGGAGTGGATATTTTATGAAGAAAAAATTATATGTTTTATGCCTAGTAGTATGTTTTATGTTTAATATGGCTGGAGTAGCTGGTGCGTCATCGGAAGCTTCTTCTATGTCTAACAACATTGCTCCTAATATGGGAATACAGATACAACCTACGCAGGCATGGTTGCAGGCTGCAGAACAAGAATATCAATCTGATACCAATAGAGTTCAAGAACAAATTAACCAGACTCCTGCTGAATTTGTATCAAATAATGCAAATGGCAATTCAGTTACCAGAGCTACAACAACTGTTTACACCGGAACAAACTATACATTTTCACAGGCAGACTGTGGGGCCCACGGTGCATATGATACCTATAATGAAGATAATGGAAATTTTAAACATGGCTGGGGTACGACATCGGGTGGTTACGCTGATGCTTTAGCGCAATATACTATAATGGGACATCAGTCAGCCACTACTTGGGCATGGGTAGGCAAAGCAATAAAAGTTAGCGGTACACGCCAAGCAAGAATCACATATGATGGTGCGTGGGCGGATTATTTGATAGGTTTCACAACGCCTGTTCTTACTAGAGGAACTGTTAAGATTTCTGTATACAACGCGACCGATGGTACAGAAGTTGCATCAAAGACAATAGTAAATAACAGTAATTATACTGGAATCCCAGTTATAGATAGTGATGATTTTAATGATTATCTTGATGTCAATTTAGTTAATGGAAAAACATATTATTTAAAAATGCAGTGTTGGGCGTATGTAGGTGCCGGTGCTTATGGAATGGCTGATCTGATTAGCAGCAACGATGTACCAGCTCGTGGTGGAGACGGAGTTGATTATAATTCTATAAACATTAGCTGGCTCTAGTATTTTCTTTCATTGCCGTTATTTTGTTGGAGGTATATTAATGAATTATATTGAACTAATAAGATACCCTATGGTTATCAGTACAATTATTTTGCTTGTATTGATAATAGAAGCTTTAGTAAAGTTTAGCCTTCAATTACGACGTAGTGGCAATTGGTATTTTGATAAAGCTAAGGTTATAGAATATTGGGTAATTGGCATTTTTGTTACAACTTCGTTTATGTTGCTCAATTTTTTTGATTTTACATTTGAGCATTGTGCTATTCTATTTTTTGTAATAATTTTATGTGGATTTATACGTAGTTATCGCAAGAGTTAGTATTAACAACCTTAGTACTAAGACTTATTCATCTGAGAGTCAATTAGGATTAACTAAAATTGACTCTCAGGTTATCTGGGTGCATAATTTAACGATTCCTAAACCTTTTAACGAAAGCTAGCCCCCGAGGGTATAATCGTTAAATTGTATCAATCTTTGAGTCATTAGACAGATTATCTGCCATCTATTGATAAAAAGAATTATATCGGTGGGTGGTTTTTGTTTTTATTACTTAACAATTTAACTGCACACAATTTTGCATGTAGATTCAATAAGATTTTATGAAGTTGGTCAGTTTTACGAGATTAGGTTAATTAAGAAAAATTAATAATAAAATAGGAAGGTGAACCTAACTCAACGCCGAATTATGAAAATAATTCCATGTCAACTTGTTGATTATGGTATCAGGAATCCTTCCCGGGCTCTCTCCTGATATTTCGGATATATTAAATGGAAGGAGGCTTAGCTTCACCTATAGTAAAAAACTGACGTTGAATAATAATGGTCAGGAGGCCGAAAAAATGAAACGAAACTTTTTGTTACTAACTTTATTGCTGGGGCTTATAATTGTTGCCTTTCCATCTGCAGCGATGGCACTACCGGAGGGAGTTCCATCAAGTTTGCCCGCACCTACTATATCGAATCTGGAATTATTGACCTCTGACGACGGGTTCCCTTATTTCCGTTTGCAAGTCACAGTGCCGGAAAACGTGCTAACCTTGGATCAGGAACGACCAACCGACGGTTGGGTGAACCTTGAGACCGACGGCAGAATTGACGATGGAGAATGGGGCTCTACCGGTGGAGGCGGAGGCCATCTCGATGTTTATTCTGATAATGAAAATACTGTTCCCGGCAAAACCAATACATTTTATGTAACTTATGATGTGGAAGACGAAGGTGATATGACCGAAACCGTCATTAATGCCAGGAAATATACATACCGGCTGCGCCTCACCTATACATACAATTATGGGGACGGTCCAGGTGAATGGGATGAAGTGATCTCTCCCTGGTCCAACGAATTATCCAATAAGTCCGGAAGTTTTTATCAGGGAGCCAGTTCATGGGCTGTTTCAGGCCTTAACAAGGCTCAGGGGTATGGCTTTATTACCGACCGGATCAAAAATAACATGGCCGGCAAGATTACCCGGGAGGAGTTCGCTGAAATAGCTGTCAAGCTGTATGAGGTTTATACCGGCACGACCGCTGTAGTCGGCACCGCCAGCTTTGTTGATACCACCAATCCGGAAATATTAAAAGCGGCTAATCTGGGTTTGGTTTCTGGGGTAGGTAACAATAGATATGCGCCTAACCAATTGGTTACCAGAGAACAAATGGCCACCATTTTGCTGAAAGCTTTGAAAGTAATAAATCCCAGCGCTGATTTCAGTTCCGCAGGGGCAGCGCCATTTGCCGATGATGCCAAAATAAAGGTTTGGGCCCGGGATGGGGTTTACTATTGTTCCAAAGCCAAAATAGTATCCGGTGTAGGCAGTAACATGTTTGATCCGGAGGGAAATGCCACCCGCGAAGCTGCTGTCATTGTATGCACCAGGGCTTATGAATATTACCAATAACTGATGTTTAATGGGGTGATATGGGGACCGTCCTCATGTCACCCCTATTTCTCACAGATTAGTTCGATTTGGATACTCATCGCTCAACAACTCGCCGGTTTATGACTAAAATTCAGCAATCTTTCGAACCATATACAAAACCTCCATACAGATGATCTTAATCTACATCTATATGGAGGTTTATACAAAATCTGAAACGGTCTTAAGTTGTATCCTATTTGGGGGTCACTTTAAACTGTTCCCTTGCTTTATTCTGTTTTGTTAGTCAATAATAGGCCTTTTTTGATACGACAGCAAGGCCAAAATCATGGAAATGGCCAAAACCACCATCCACAGTTTTATCGCTGGTAGGTAACTGCTTTGGGCATCAAAGATATAGCCGCTGATTGGAGGCCCCAGGGCTACTCCCAGAGTCAGGAACACGTTCATTACAGAATAAATTATGGCAAAATCTTTTTTGCCCATAATAGCTGCTGTCCATAATGCTGCCGGTATAGTCATGATGGCGGCGGCAAAACCTGCGACTACAGCAAAAACATAGGCAAGCCATTTTATATCACCGGCTATGGTTATTAATGCCATGGCGGATAAACCCACAATAAAAATATAGATCATACTATTTCTAATTCCGTATCTGTCAATCACCGTACCCAAAGCCAGTTTCCCAAATATCATTATAAAGTTGTAAGCCGCAAATATAGCCGCGGCAAAAGCCGCCGAATAACCGGCTGAGGTAAAGTAGTTCGGAATGTGCATGTTAACACCCAGGGTTGCCGTAGCAAACAGCAGAATAGAAAAGGATAGCATCCAAAAACTAGCGGTTTTGGTAGCCTGGGCAAAAGTGAGTCCCTGCTCTTCAGCCTGAGCGTGGCTTTCAAGCTTTTCATTGCTGCTGCCAAGCGGTAGAAGCCCCTTTTACTGAGGAGTCAATCTAAGCAGAAATAAGGTAATCGGTAAGATTAATACTGCAGCTATAATTCCCAGAATTAGAAAACTGCTGCTGATTCCGACTTTACCAATCAAATAGGCCAGTAAAGGACCAAAGACAGCTCCTCCTACACCTGATCCGGTAAAAGTAATTGCTATAGCCAGGCCTCTTTTTTCCTCAAACCAATTGGTAAGAATGACGGTAGGAGGTATTAAATAAGTGCCGGCAGCCCCTATACCGATAATAACTGAAGCAATGTAGAATTGTGTCAAGGAAGTGCAAAAAGCATAAGCAATTAATCCGCTAACAAACAGAACTCCGAAAACGGTTGTCAAAATACGTATATTCATGGATTTCATCAACCTGCCAACCAGCAGGGCTGAAAACATGGCAGCTAACGCAACTAAGGCAGTGGTCGTCGATACCTCACCTATTTGAAAGCCATATTGAGTTGCAATGGGTCCGTAAGCATTCGGCACACTGTTCATAACTATTCCGGTAGTTGCTGCCATTATTAAGAAACACCCGAGAACAGTCCACCAACCATAAAATAATTTATTGCTGCTCATAAAAACACCATCCTCTTTTAATGTTTCTTTTTAGCATCTCTTGCTTAATCCTGGTCCTCCAAGATGAACTCCCATTCGCACATAACATTTTCGATACGCGGATCAGGATGGGCATGCAGACATCTCACTTCGAATTTGGGGTTGACAGCCTTGGCAAGGGCTCTATATATTGTGTCACCGCCACATTTACACGGCATCAACTCCAGACCTTTGCTATCTCTAAAAGTACCCATCGGACATTTATTAACCTGCATCGTTAGTCGCCTGTCTTCTATAGACAGGAACTGCCAATCAAAACCCGCTGATACCCATTGAAGCGCAGTCATTTTGAGGGCGGTACACAGAGCTTGTACGTCGTCACCAATATTCACCAGTTTTCTTAGCCGGCTTGTTTGAATAGCCGCCATAGTTTGCCATATTTCCATGTCCATATGAGCAGCTGCATTAAAACCGAATTCTCTTTCCACGGTGACCATCCAATAACTCTGGTTTGTCCAATAGTTTCTCATAGACATATTAATCATTTCAACCAGGGTTTCTTTGTCTTGGTTTAACAGTTCGGTCTTTAATCCATCCCAGGTTACCTTGCCAATTTTGGTTTCATCAAAAATACTCATAATTACAATTCCTTTCATCAATCCACCATAATTATGCGTCCCATTTACCCTGCTCCCTGAGCTCCTTAACTCTATCCTCGGCCAGTGTTTTTAAGGTCTGTCGTTCGATCTTGTTTAACCTGTTCATTGGAAAAAGCTCATCCGCAGGCCATATTTCTACATGTTGGGGACGTTTATATGCGGCAATGTCTTTACAATGCTGCATAATTTCATCTTCAGAAATTTCAACTCCAGGTCTGGGTTTTACAAAAGCAAATATCCCTTCATCGAAAACCCGGTGAAAACATCCTACCAGATAAACCTCAGCGACTTTTGGATAAAGCGCAATGTGGGCTTCAACTTCCTCGGGAGACACATTATAGCCCTTCTGTTTGATCATAAATTTCCGTCTGCCCGACATAATTAGGCCACGGTAGCTGCCCATGTCTTTAAAAGTGCCAAGGTCCCCGGTATAGAGTATCCCATCGGTAGAAACTGTTTTTGCAGTTTCTTCAGGCATATTGTAATATCCTGGAAAGACAAGCGGCGGATGATAACAAATTTCCCCGGTTTCCCCGTCAGGAAGTTCTTCCCCGGCAGTTCCATCCTCATTCATGGGTTTTCTTACACTTACCTTAGCTACATCAGGAAATGCCTGGCCGACTTGTCCAACCATCTCCTCGAGCTTTATACCTTTCGGATGACATGTAGCCCAGCCGGCACTTTCAGTCATGCCCAAACCGCCCCCAATAACGTCAGCCATCTTGGCCATTTCGGTTAAAAATGGCAAATCTACTGCTGCTCCGCCATATAAGGCAACCTTCAGGCTGCTTAAATCATAATCCGCATAATTTGGCAGAGCCCAGAGCATACGATATTGGGTGGGCACCATTCCAATAGCAGTAACACGATGCTTCTGGATTGCCTCTAAAGTTGACTGTGGAGTGAATAGTTGTACAAGAACAGCAGTTCCACCTGCGTAAAACGTGGTAAATGGGGCTTCAGTGGTTCCTGCAACATGACTTGGCGGCATGTTACACAATAATATCAAGTCCTCGCGAGGAAGGTCTACTATCCTGGCTAAAATTTCATCTTGCGCGATTATACACTCATGATTAAGGAGAGCAGGTTTTGGTTCTCCAGTGGTACCCGTTGTAAAAATGATAAGACATCCATCTTTGGTATCTAAACTTGAATAAAGTTCTTTAAGTTTCTTTACAAGTTCCGGGTTTGACTTTAAATTACTTAGGTTATCAGCATTTTTTAGAAAGGAAAAAGAAGTGAAGCCATCGGCAGAAGTTTCTGCTTGAGTTCTGGCCGAAATTTCAACCAGATGCCGAGTATAGGAACAGTTTTCCTTCACAGCCTTCCCAACCAGAGTGAAGTCTCGTATGGGGGTGTTTCCGAGAAAGAAAAATATTTTCGCTTGAATTTTTTCTAGATCTCTAACTACTTCTGTCTCTTTAAGACGGACGTCTAACGGAGCAATTATGGCACCTATCATAGAACAGGCGTACATGAGACATATATGGTCTATGTCTTCCAGCAACATTGTTGCTACCATATCCCCCTTGGTTATCCCCAAGTCGATAAGGGTTAAAGCGTAATTCTCAACCCTTTCTGCAAATTGACGGTAGCTAATCTCTTCCCCTGTTTCAAACTGAATCATTGCTACAGTATCCGGCGTCTTGACAGCCCAGTAATCAAGGTAGGAATTTAATAGCGGTAAGGGATTCCATGTGTTTTGTTCCATTGTTATTTCTCCTTTCAAATATTAAAAGTTTTATTCCTTTATAGACTCTATATTAGTATAATAATTTCAAATAAACAAGATTACTAGAATAATAATTCTAATAACTTTAATATTTAACCAAAGTTTGATAGAAATATAATATAGTTAAGGGAAAGGAGCTTTTTGAAATGGGAACAAGAGAAAAGATTATTAGCACTTCGATAGAGTTGTTTAATGATAATCGAGCTACCAATGTAAGCACGGTACATATCGCCAATGCCTTAGGTATCAGCCCAGGTAACTTGTACTATTATTTTAATGATAAAGCACATATAATTCGTGTTATCTGGAATGAGGAAATTACTCCAAAATTGAACGAAATGTTTTATGATACCGAATTTGGAAGATCTGAGAGCGGCATTTTAAGGTTCTTTGTTCGTATGGCCACTTATGCATATAGATATCGTTTTTTTTATTTGGAAATCAATTCGATATTTGCTAATGATCCAGAATTAAAAGATACTTTTGTTCGAAGAGCAGAAAAAATAATGAAATATCTTGAATCAATTGTCGACAGTTGGATCTCCTTAGGGATAATGAAACCAATTGAGGAAATTGAAAAAGGCTGGTTGATTGAGAATTGCTGGACCATGGGACAATTGTGGCTAACCCGTGCAGAGATTTTATATCCCGATAAACCTATTGAAGAAGTAGCGATAGATGAGGTTTGGCATGTATACGCTATGTTAAAGCCGCATTTTACTGATGTTTCAAACGAAAGAATTCAGCAGCTTATGAAGACAATCCAAATTGAGATGTAAATTGAGGGAATTAAATAGGTGGCTGAATATGCCCAATTGTTCAACCATCTCCTCGATCTTATACCCTTGAGCTTTCCTATTTTGAAAGATTATATCATTTATGGTGTGATGATATATTGGTAAAATTTG
>JAAYBS010000119.1 GCA_012718855.1 Syntrophomonadaceae bacterium | reverse complement strand
CAGGCTGCCCACGGCCCGAGAAGTATAGCCAATAACACCGCCCCTACTGCATGCGCTGAGCTTCCTCCCGGTATAGGAAGATTGAACATCATAATTGTAAAAGAAAATGCTGCCCCAATGGCCAGTACCGGGACCTCTTTCTTTTTAACTTCCGACTGAACTTTCTTAACCGCAATCCCCCAGATCGGAACCATGGCAACTACAAAAGGAATGGCGGTTTGCGGACTTAAATAACCATCTGGAATATGCACTAAAAATCCCTCCCTTTAATTTATAATGCGGACAAAAGTATTTCCTTTTTAAAACCAAACAAAAAACCACGAAAGCAACCCACCTTACTGGCCGGTTAATACCTTCATGGTAGTGATTAATATGTTCAGTTATTGATTAAAAAGGATTTGTACTTTACAAGTGCACCTTCATGGTGCTCTTGAAACCCTTTATTCTACATATATAATGAATCCCCTGCCTGAGAATATTTTTTTTGTTAGGGCAACCATAAGGCAGGTTTACTTGTCAGCTTTACAATTTGATGATAAACTGTCATAAAAGTAAATATCTATTCTTACAATATTATTATGTAATAACCACATAAGCGGTATGAAGCTGCTTCAAAGACTTCGAGGTCCAAACCCCTCCTTGCTTACCTGCCTTAACTAAAACGCAGGTTGTCCTTTAAATTTATCCATGAAGGATTAAAGTAACCAAAATTTAATAGCACCATTCTCCGAGCCTCTTAATCTAACGCAAATAAAGCTATGATTATCAGGCCATTGGGTTTATGAGGAAACTTGTGAGCCTTCCATTATGAAAAGGAGATGCTTTGGTTAGAAAAGTTTTCAAGACCCGGATTTTAAAAGTTCCGAGCTTGTGAATCGATGGCCGGCATTTCTGCCGGCCATTTTTTTGGGAACTTTTAAATAAGCCTTCAGGCGCTTAATAAGATTTATGCTCTGAAAGTCCATTCAAAAGGAGGTGAACACTAGGAAGTCTGGAGACGATATTATCTCAAAGTCTCTGCTTCCTGAATAAAGAATCTGGTTTATTTGTGGGTGAGGGAATCAAAACCATGTTGTGCTTCCCTCAAACCGGTAATTACAAATTGGAGGAGGGATAAGGTTTGAGCACAGCTACATTAGCAGACACAGGGATTATTCAGATTACTAAAGCTTGTAAAGCCTGTGATCACTGTACTTCTGTATGTCCGACCGGAGCTGTCAAAGGTCTACTCGGGCAAAAGCATTCTATCGATTACAAAACCTGTATAAACTGTGGACAATGTCTGATCAACTGTCCTTTTGGAGCAATCATTGATACCAGTAGCGTGGAGCAGGTAAAGCAGGCCCTGAATGATTCAGGAAAAACAGTAATCGTTCAGGAGGCTCCAGCTGTCCGCGTAGCACTGGGAGAAGAGTTTGGGATGCCCGTTGGTACTAATGTAAAGGGCAAAATGCATGCTGCTTTGCGTAAACTGGGTTTTGATAAGGTATATGATACTGAATTCGCCGCTGACCTGACCATTATGGAGGAAGGCACTGAACTGATTCACCGCGTATTCAAACTTGCCGGAGTAGCCGGTTACGAAGATAGAGGTCCATTACCCCAATTTACATCCTGTTGTCCGGCCTGGATCAAATATGCTGAAGATAAATATCCAGCCATACTGCCACATTTATCATCAGCAAAATCTCCGCAGCAAATGTTTGGAGCCATAGCCAAGACCTATGCAGCCAATAAACAGGGAGTTAACCCAGCCGATATGGTATCAGTGTCAGTTATGCCCTGTACCGCCAAAAAATATGAATGTGACCGTCCCGAAATGAAAGCCAGTGGCTTCCAAGATGTTGATTATGTAATAACAACCCGCGAACTGGCCACTATTATTAAGGATGCCGGAATTGATTTTGTAAATCTTCCGGATGAAGAAGCTGATAAACTGATTGGTACTTCCACCGGTGCAGCTACCATTTTCGGAGTAACCGGAGGAGTTATGGAAGCCGCCTTGCGTACTGCCTACGAAATCCTTAGCGGCGAAAGCCTGAACAAGGTTGAATTTACAGCGGTACGCGGTATGCAACCGGTGCGAGAAGCCACCGTCGAAATTCCGATCAAAGATTTAGGTATAAATTTACCGGTTAATGTCTGTATAGTTACTGGAACCAAATATGTCGACAAAGTAATTGAAGATGTATTAGCCGGCCGCAGTAAATATCATTTTATTGAAGTAATGAATTGCCCGGGTGGATGTATTAATGGCGGTGGTCAGCCCATTCGTCATGAAATGTACTAGGAAAGGAGGAGGGCTAATGAGTATTTTCAAAGAAAAATCAGTCTTTACCCGCCGACAGTTCCTGATAGGCTCCGGCATGCTGGCAGCTACCGTTGTTATAACGGGTATATTTGCCAAATTAGGCTTTGATGCTTATGCTGTCAGTGACGACTATATTGAAAAAAGAGCAGCTGGACTTTATAATCTCGATGAGAAAATGGCGATAAGAAAATCCCACGAAAATTCTGAAATATTACAGATTTACAAAGACTTTTTATCACCGGGAGAGGTTAGCCCGGTGAGTGAAAAGGCTCATCATCTCCTGCACACCAAATATGGCAAGGAAATCCCTGCCATGATTGAAGAATTACATGCTCACCAGCATGATGCAGCGTAGGAGGTAATAAAAATGAGCGAAATAAACGGAAAAGTTCTTAAACACGGCGAACAGACCCGAACCATGCACTGGATGCATATGATAACTTTCATTCTCCTGGCTCTGACCGGGATTGGTTTTTATTTTGATATAGGATTTATTGGCGGAATTTTTGGCGGCGAAGCCAATGCTTCTCTGGTCCACCGCTGGGCTGGAGTAGTCTTTACTGTAGGTCCTGCTCTTTACATTCTCCTGAACTTTGAACGCTTTGCCCGCTTTATGGATACCATTGCCACATTTACGAAAGATGATTTTGGCTGGTTGAAAACCATGGGCGGCTATATACCATTTTTAAAAGGGGATGTACCACCCCAGGATAAATACAATGCCGGTCAAAAAATGCTGGGCCATCTAATCATCATTGGTTGCCTGCTGATGATCCTGACCGGGTTCCCCATGTGGTTATGGCGGGGAGTATTACCGGCAGCGTTTCTGGCCTTTTGTTACAATATTCATTTCTGGGTGGCTGTTATACTGATTCTGGCCATTGCCGGCCATTTCTTCCTGGCAGCTATTCACCCCAAATCCAGGGTGGAATTTGCCTCCATGATGATGGATGGCTACATCGACGCAGAAATCAGTGCCCATCACAACGAAAAATGGTTTAACAGTCTGCAGGAGGTCAAGGAATAGAAAAGCTTTAATAAAAACAGGGGACTTGTCCCTTGTCTTACCCGGTCGAAACTGACGACCGGGTTTTTTTATGGAAACATCCAATTGTTTATTTTTCTAAAAGTTCCAGAAACAAGGTTGCCAGGCGGGGTTCAAACTGTGTGCCACTGCAGCGGATTATCTCAGCTTTGGCTTCTTCGTGTGACATGGCTTTACGATAGGGGCGATCATTGGTCATGGCATCATAGGCATCTGCCAGGGCCAGAATACGACATTCCAGAGGAATATCCTCACCAGCCAATCCCAGGGGATAACCTTTGCCGTTCCACCATTCGTGGTGCTTGAGAATTAATCCTGCCAGTGAACTAAGTTCCGGGGCAGCCAAAGCAATGCGTTGACCTATTTCAGAATGGCGCTGCATTTCCAGATATTCTTCCGGGGTCAACCGGTCTTCTTTGAAAAGAATCCGGTCCGGTACTCCCACTTTGCCGATATCATGAAACTGAGCCAGCAGTTGCAGAGT
>JAAYBS010000118.1 GCA_012718855.1 Syntrophomonadaceae bacterium | reverse complement strand
TTGGTTTCGGTAATAGTTATCTTCTCTGCATCCAACAGTGAGGTAACTGTATTTCTAAGCATAGCGTTACGATGATCGCTTCTCAGTCCAAATCTGCGATAGCCCACTACCTTTTCCTCCCTCCTAGTCTTCCGGTTTCTTGAAACCCAGTTCAAGTTCTTTTAGCTTGCGTTCAATTTCTTCCAGAGATTTTTGTCCCAGGTTGCGGATTTTACTCATTTCTTCCCGGGTTTTCTCAATAAGATCTCCCACCGTATTAATATTGGCTCGCTTCAAACCGTTGGAAGCCCGCACTGACAGTTCCAATTCCTCGATGGACATCTCCAGAACTTTATCTTTCTTTTCCTCTTCCTTTTCTACCAATATTTCCACTTCAGCATAGGTATCATCAATTTCGGTAAATAGCTTGAGGTATTCAATTAAGATTTGTGCCGACAAACTTACTGATTCCTCGGGACTTATACTGCCATTGGTCCAGACTTCCAGAGTAAGGCTGTCATAGTCTGTTCTTTTACCCACCCGGGCATTGTCAACCGTATAGTTGACTCTGGTTACCGGGGTATATATTGAGTCAATCGGGATTAAACCTACAATATCTTCGTTTTTGTTCGGTTGTTGATCAGCAGGTACATAACCGCGTCCCCGTTCGACTGTTAACTCCATGACCAATTTTGCGTCTTTATCCAGTTTGGCAATATGAAGTTCCGGATTAAGTATTTCCACTTCAGCATCCTTTTCAATACATGCCGCAGTCACATCACCCGGACCAGTCTGTTCCAGATGAATTATTTTTCGCTCGTTACCATCGTAGCGTAAGACCATGCGTTTAATATTAAGAATGATCTCAGTGGTATCTTCCATTATATTGGGAATGGAAGAAAACTCATGCAGTACTCCATCAATTTTAATAGAGCTTACTGCTGCACCTGGTAATGAAGATAATAATACTCTACGTAAAGAATTACCCAGGGTAGTCCCATATCCTCGTTCCAGGGGTTCAATGACAAACTTGCCGTAGTTGGAATCCGTATCTTTTTCAACACATTCAATGCGCGGTTCTTCCATCTCTAGCATGCAATTATCTCCTCCTTTATGTTAGAGGTGTGTATATTTATCTGGAGTACAGCTCAACGATAAGCTGCTCGTTTACAGCTGTATCAATCTGTTCGCGTACCGGATACGCCAGTACACTGCCAGTCAGGTTCTCTACATCTACTGTTAACCATTCTGGAGGAGTCTTATATGCTGCTTGATCTTTAAGCTCTTGAAATTTAGGCGAATCCTTAATAGTATCACGTACCTGAATTACATCCCCCACCCTTACCAGTAAGGAAGGGATGTTGGCTTTTCTGCCGTTTATTGTGAAATGACCATGGTTAACCAATTGCCGGGCTTCTTTTCTGGAACTGGCAAAACCTAAACGGTATACAACATTATCCAGACGCCTTTCCAATAGTATCAGCAAATTGGATCCGGTGATTCCCTGCTGACGGTCAGCCTTTTTAAAATAGTTGCGGAATTGTTTTTCCATCAATCCATATATGCGTTTGGTCTTTTGCTTTTCTCTCAGTTGCAGGCCGTACTCACTGGCTTTTGCTCTACGCCCCTGACCATGCGCCCCAGGAGGATAAGCCCTTCTTTCTACTGAACATTTTTCAGAGTAACAACGATCTCCTTTGAGAAAGAGTTTTTCTCCTTCACGGCGACATTGCCGACAAACCGAATCAGTATATCTTCCCACTTATACCACTACCTCCTTAAACCCTTCTTCTTTTCGGTGGTCTGCAACCGTTATGCGGAATAGGGGTAACGTCTTTGATTACACTGACTTCCAATCCGGCGGCCTGTAAAGAACGGATAGCCGCTTCACGCCCGGCCCCAGGTCCCTTTACGTAACATTCCACTTCTTTTAAGCCATGCTCCATGGCTGCCCGGGCAGCAGTTTCGGCCGCTTGCTGAGCAGCAAACGGGGTACTCTTACGAGAGCCTTTAAAACCTGATGTTCCAGCACTGGCCCAGGAGATAGCATTTCCATGTCGATCGGTTATAGAAATAATTGTATTATTAAATGTCGACTTGATATGAGCTATTCCATGTTCAATATTTTTCTTTTCGCGTCTTTTTAC
Source organism: Syntrophomonadaceae bacterium (assembly GCA_012718855.1). GTDB lineage: Bacteria > Bacillota > Syntrophomonadia > Syntrophomonadales > Syntrophomonadaceae > JAAYBS01. The sequence goes on along the minus strand of JAAYBS010000118.1, from coordinate 13,194 downwards.
TCTGGTCGTCGCTGTCTTTTTTGCCACCTAATAAACCTCCTTATACCGGCTATTTCTTTTTACCGCCAGCATTACGCTTGGGTCCTTTGCGAGTACGTGCATTGGTCTTGGTTTTTTGTCCACGAACCGGCAAGCCACGATGATGGCGCAGACCTCTATAACAACCTAAATCCATGAGTCTCTTTATATCCATACTGACCTGTCTGCGCAGATCACCTTCAACCTGGTAGCTTTTCTCAATAATCTCCCTGAGTTTTGCAACTTCTTCCTCGGTAAGATCTTTGACCCTGGTGTCAGGATTTATACCTGCCTGTTCCAGGATTTTCCGCGAAGAAGGTCTCCCTATGCCGAATATATAAGTAAGGGATATTTCAACTCGTTTTTCCCGGGGTAAGTCAACTCCTGCAATTCTCGCCAAACTCGTTCACCTCCCGTTTTATTAACCCTGCACCTGTTTGTGCTTGGGATTTTCACATATTACCATTACCTTTCCATTGCGTTTAATTACTTTACACTTTTCACACATTGGTTTTACAGATGGTTTTACCTTCAAAATACTTACCTCCTTAAATGCCTTGAGGACTCCTTATTTGAAACGGTATGTTATTCTGCCGCGGCTTAAATCATATGGTGATAATTCTACCATAACCTTGTCACCAGGCAGTATTCTGATAAAATTCATTCGCATTTTGCCAGATATATGAGCGAGGACCTTATGGCCATTCTCCAGTTCCACCTTGAACATTGCGTTAGGCAATGGTTCCAAAACTTTACCTTCAACCTCTATAACGTCATCCTTAGCCATTTATTAGACCCCCTTCCCGTTTAATTCTCTGGCTTCCTGTATCCGTTTCAGTTCTTTCTTGATAATGTTATTGCCGGGTATTTCACCTTTATCCAGGTATGCCTTTACCTCTGTGGCATATAAGACGGTAAGGCTCAAATGTTTCAGGTTCTTAACCTTGGGATTTTCAATTTTTCGCATATCTCCGTCAGTAATCAGAACCAGTTTATCATTAATGCTCTTTACTATAACAAACATTCTGTCTTTGTCCCGGCCACTCTTTGAAAATACTACTCTGCCAGTTAAGTCATTCAAAAGGCCACCTCCATTACCGTAGGGTGAGTATTTCCGGACCATGCTCAGTAACCGCTATGGTATGTTCAAAATGAGCGGAGTATTGTCCATCCTGGGTTACAACTGTCCATTCATCCGGCTTGGTTACTACTTTGAAGGTTCCTATATTAAGCATTGGTTCAATTGCCAGGGTCATACCTTGTTTTAAGGTAGGTCCCCGATCCTGCCTTCCGTAGTTTGGTATAGGCGGATCTTCATGCATGTTTTTACCAATACCATGACCCACGAATTCTTTTACCACTGAAAAGCCGTGTTTCTCAGCATGGGTTTGAATAGCATTTGAGACCATTCCCAGTCTATTTCCGATAACTGCCTGTTGGATTCCCTTCATAAGCGCTTCTTCGGTTATTTGAATAAGTTTAGCTGCTCGCGGATGTACTTCGCCAACTGGAATCGTTATCGCGGAATCACCGGCAAATCCATTAACTAATACCCCAAAATCTATACTGAGAATATCGCCTTCTTTTAGGGGCCTGTTCCCGGGAATCCCATGTACTACTTCTTCATTAATGGAAGCACATATAGCACCGGGAAAAGGTCTCCCCCCACGCGGGTTGGGATAATTTTTGAATACCGGAACAGCCCCTCTTTTCAGACATTCCTCTTCGGCCAGGGCATTTAGTAATCCGGTTGTTACTCCGGGCCTGGTTTTAGCTTCCAACATGCTCAGCACCTGGGCTACAACTGCCCCGGCCTGCCTCATACTGGCTAACTCAGCAGCAGTTTTCAAAGTTATCATCTAGTGCGCTCCAGAATATTTTTAATATCATCAAATACTTTACGGGTATCCCGATCGCCCCTTAGTGTATGCAGAACATCTTTTTTCTCATAATAGGCCAGCAACGGGGCAGTTTGTTCACTGTATACTTCCAGACGCTTGCGGGCAGTTTCTTCCTGATCATCACTGCGTTGTGTCAGTGAACCCCCACATTTGTCACATACACCTGTTTGTGCCGGTGGATTAAATTCCAGGTTGTAAATGGCTTTACAGTCTTTACAACTAACCCTGCCTACCATTCTGCGTACTAATACTTCATTAGGCACGGTTATATTAATAGCAGCATCAATTTTTTTATCCAGCCGCTCAAGAACTTCATCCAAAGCCTCAGCCTGTTTCGTGGTACGGGGAAATCCATCCAGCAGGAATCCCTGATTGCAATCATCCTGGGCTAGTCTTTCTTCTACTATGCCGATGGTGACTTCATCCGGCACCAGTTTGCCTTCGTCCATGTACTTCTTGGCTTCTTTCCCTAACGGGGTCTCATTTTGAACCGCCTCGCGGAACATATCACCAGTTGATATATGTGGTATTGGATAGGCAACCTTTATAATTTCTGCCTGGGTGCCTTTGCCTGCCCCCGGAGGGCCCATAAGTATAACGTTCACGGTATCATCTCCTATTTTACAAAACCTTCATAACTGCGTAATAACAAGTGCGACTCGATCTGTTTCATGGTATCTAATGCTACACCTACAACAATCAATAGAGCTGTCCCGCCAAACCACATACTGGTAACACCAGTCAAATGAATTACAAAGTTCGGCATTACCGCAATTAACGCCAGAAACACACCGCCAGCCAGCGTTAGCCTCGATAATACTTTGTCAATATATTCCGCGGTGGGTCGACCCGGACGGATACCAGGAACAAAACCACCATATTTCTTAACATTCTCAGCTACATCCATGGGATTGAAGATAATTGCCACATAGAAGTAGGTAAAGAATATAATCAACAACGCATAGCAGAGATTATAAGCAAAACTTCCAAAGTTAAAATATTGATTTAACAGTATATTAATTTTCGATGTCTGCGGCATCCAGGAAGCTATGGTTGCTGGAAACATCATTAACGACATAGCAAATATTATGGGGATAACCCCGGCAGCATTGACTTTAAGCGGCAGGAAGGTGCTCTGACCCCCATACAGCTTACGTCCTACTACCCGTTTGGCATATTGGATCGGTAATCTTCTCTGTCCTTCGTTTACCGCAATGATTGCAGCTATAATTGCCAGAGCCAGCACGATAAACAGCAGAATGTTAAAGTAACCGATAATTCCACCGGATAATTCCTGCCCTATTCCTGCAATCTGAGAAGGTAAACGTGATACTATACCAGCAAAGATTATAAGCGATATCCCATTGCCTATTCCTTTTTCGGTAATCATCTCACCTATCCACATCAGGAAAGCGGTTCCGGCAGTTAACGAAATAGCAATTGTCATATAGGAAACAAAGCCCGGGTCAATAATTGCACCGCTTCTTCCCAGTGCAACTGACATGCCAATTGCCTGAATGAATCCCAGTACTACAGTACCATAGCGAACATACTGGGCAATAACCTTGCGACCTTCTTCCCCTTCTTTGGATAATTGTTCCAGACGAGGAATGACAACCTGCAACAACTGCATAATAATCGAGGCATTGATATAAGGAGTTATAATCATCGAGAATATACTAAATCGCTTGAAGGCTCCTCCGGAAATAATATCAAAGAACCCGAATAATTGACCAGTCATCAGTTGCTGCATTGCTTCAGCGTTAATTCCAGGTACTGGTACATGAGCCCCGACTCTGAAAATTAACAACATCATTAAAGTAAATAGCAGTTTACTTCTTAAATCACTTACTTTAAATGCTTGCTGAAAGGTATTTAACATTAGATCACCTCAGCCTTGCCACCTTGGGCAGTAATTTTTTCCTCTGCCTGCTTGCTAAAGCGGTGAGCTTTGACCGTAACTTTTCTTTCCAGGTCACCATCACCTAAAACTTTTACTTCGTTTTTCAGGTTTTTAATTAATCCAGCTTGTTGAAGCAGTTCCGGTGTTACTTCTATACCTTCTTCAAAGACATTGAAGTCTTTTACGTTAACAATTGAATATTCTTTTTTGAAAATATTAGTGAAGCCGCGCTTAGGCAGACGTCTTTGCAAAGGCATTTGCCCGCCTTCAAAACCCGGTCTCACCCCTCCACCGGAACGGGATTTCTGTCCCTTGTGTCCACGGGTCGAGGTCTTTCCATGTCCGGAACCTGTTCCTCTGCCAACCCGTTTAATGCGTTTATTTGCGCCAGGTGGAGATTGTAGTTCATGCAGTTTCACGACCTAACCTCCTTTTGTTAGTCAATCTCCTCAATAGTAAGAAGGTGATTTACTTTATTAAGCTGACCCCGAAGTTGTTCGCTGTCTTCTTTTACGAGGGTCTGCTGTAGTTTACTAAAACCTAGAGATTTTATGGTTTTTTTCTGAGTCTCGGGACAACCAATGGTACTTTTGCTCCAGGTCACTTTTAGTTGCTTGGCCACGTGGTTCCCTCCCTAGTTCATTATCTCGTCGACAGTTTTACCCCGCTGTTTTGCTACTTCTTCAGCCCGCTTCAGGTTCTTTAAGCCTTCCATCGTAGCGTGCACCATATTATTAGAGTTGGATGATCCCAGGCTCTTGGTAAGAATATCTTTAATACCAGCTGCTTCCAGAACTGCACGCACCGGGCCACCGGCGATAACTCCAGTACCGGGGGAAGCCGGCTTAAGAAGTACCTGTCCAGCGCCAAATATTCCAATAATGGTATGGGGTATGGTTCTTTCCTGTATCAAAGGAACCTCAATCATATTCTTCTTGGCATTCTCAACTGCTTTGCGTATTGCTTCCGGTACTTCGTTGGCTTTACCTTTACCGGTACCAACTTTACCCTGACCATCGCCAACTACTACCAGAGCACTAAAGCTGAATCTGCGTCCGCCTTTTACAACTTTGGCCACCCTGCGAATGTTAACAACTTTTTCTATTAATTCGGGGCCAGTCTGTTCCCTTTCAAACATCATTTCCCTCCTAGCTTACTGAATTCACATTAGAACTGCAGTCCCTTTTCTCTCGCCGCGTCAGCTAATGCCGCAACACAACCATGATATTTGTAGCCACTACGATCAAAGACTACCTCAGTTATGCCCTTTTCCTGTGCTTTCTGAGCAATTCTCATGCCTACTTCCTTTGCAGCATCAATATTGGTGCGGGAAGGGAGATCTTTAAGGTCTTTTTCCAGGGTTGAAGCAGTCGCCAAGGTTATTCCCTTTTGATCATCAATAATCTGAGCGTATATATGATTCAAGCTTTTATAAACGCACAGCCGCGGAATTTCACCGGTACCGGAGATTTTTCTGCGAATTCTATTATGCTTACCCTGTCTGAGTGAATTCTTGCTGGCTTTTTTAATCAATGCGGTCACTCCCTTCCTGAATTATTTACCGCCAGCTTTGCGACGGATGACTTCGTTCTCATATTTAATACCCTTGCCTTTATAAGGTTCAGGTTTACGAATTGCGCGGATATGTGCAGCCGTATTACCCACCAGCTGTTTATCGATACCTTTAACCGTAATTTTGGTTACTGCCGGCACTTCAAATTGAATGCCTTCAGGCGGATCTATTTCAACCGGATGCGAAAAGCCTATGTTAATGACCAGTTTTTCACCTTGCAATTGTGCACGGTATCCAACTCCAACTAATTCCAGCTTTTTTTCAAACCCGTTACTTACGCCTTCTACCATATTGGCTACCAGAGAACGGGTCAGTCCATGATACGACCTGAGCATCTTGGTATCATCAGGTCGATTCACCAGAATGTTACCATCCTCTTTAACGATGGTGATACCCTCAGGAATAACCTGGGCCAATGAACCTTTTGGTCCTTTTACAGCCACCAGATTTCCGTCTACAGTAACTTCTACACCCTGGGGTAGACTGATGGGCTTTCTACCAATTCTTGACATTGTCTATCCCTCCTTCAGCTACCAGATATAACAGACGACTTCGCCACCCAGGCCTTCTTTACGAGCTTTTTTGTCCGTCATCAGTCCCCGGGAAGTTGAAATAACTGCTGTCCCCAGACCGCCAAGTACTCTGGGAACCTCATCTTTTTTAACATAGACCCGTAAACCGGGTTTGCTGATACGCTTCATTCCGGTAATTACTTTTTCCTTATTGGGTCCATATTTAAGATAAATTCGTATAACCCCTTGCTTGTCATCTTCAATATATTCGTATTCTTTGATGTACCCTTCCTGTTTCATGATATCAGCAATAGATAACTTTACTTTGGAACTGGGCACCTCAACGGTTTCATGCATGACCATATTACCGTTTCTGATCCTGGTTAGGAAGTCGGCTATGGGATCAGTCATGACCATATCTTATACCTCCTTTGCAGCCTACCAGCTTGATTTGGTTACGCCGGGCAACTCGCCCCGGTGGGCCATTTCTCTAAAGCAAATCCGGCACATCCCAAACTTACGCATGTATGCTCTGGGCCGGCCACATATTTTGCAGCGGTTGTACTCACGAACTTCATACTTCTGGGGCCGTTTCTGTTTAGCAATAAGTGCTTTTTTGGCCACGGAAATGATACCTCCTTATCTAAATGGCATACCCATACTTCTGAGTAATTCTCTTGCTTCTTCATCGGTCTTGGCCGTGGTAACTATGTTAACTTCCAGACCACGGATTTTATCAATTTTATCGTATTCGATCTCCGGGAAAATGGTTTGTTCTTTTATGCCCAGGGAGAAGTTACCCCTGCCATCAAATGCTTCCGGAGATATTCCTCTAAAGTCTCTTACGCGCGGTAAGGAAAGATTAATTAATCTATCCAAAAATTCATACATTCTTTCTCCCCGCAGCGTAACCTTGCAGCCAATCGGCATACCTTCGCGAAGCTTAAAGCCCGCTATGGATCTCTTGGCTCGCGTAACCACCGGTTTTTGTCCGGCTATGATGGTTAAATCGTTTACTGCTCCGTCTAAAGCCTTGGGATTTTGAATGGCTTCACCAACACCTATGTTGATTACTACCCTTTCAATCTTCGGGACTTGCATAACGTTTTTGTATTGAAATTTTTCCATCATTTTTGGCGTTATTTCGTTTTTATAGAGCTCATACAGCCTAGCCATGCAGTAACTAAGCCTCCCTTCTGGAGTTTTAATCAATCACTTCAGAGCAGTGTTTACATACTCTTACTTTTTCATCATTGCCCAGTACTTTATGGACAATTCGGGTTGGTTTGTTGCATTTACCACACAGCAGCATGACATTGGATGCATTGAGTGGCGATTCGATCTGCAGTATTCCCCCCTGAGGAAGACTACGACTAGGCTTCTGGTGCTTCTTCACTCGATTGACACCTTCTACCACCACTTTATTAGTCCGGGGAAACACCCGCAGAATCTTCCCTTTTTTACCGGCGTCCTTGCCTGCGATGACATAGACAATGTCGCCTTTCTTGATTTGCATTCCTTACACCTCCATCGACTAAAGGACTTCCGGGGCCAGAGATATTATCTTCATAAAGTTTTTCTCTCTGAGTTCCCGGGCTACCGGCCCAAATATACGGGTGCCCTTGGGATTGTTGTTGTCATCTATGATAACAGCCGCGTTTTCTGAGAAAGCTATATAGGAACCATCCTGGCGTCTGATTTCTTTTTTGGTCCTGACCACAACTGCTTTTACAACATCACCCTTTTTCACTACTCCACCTGGAGCAGCTTCCTTTACAGAGCAGATTATAATATCGCCTACACTGGCATACTTACGGCCTGAACCGCCTGGTATCTTTATGCAAAGGACTTTTTTGGCTCCGGTATTATCTCCTACCTGGAGCATTGTTTCTTGTTGAATCAACGTGTAAACCTCCCTTCCAGGCCTACTGCAATGTTTTGGCTTTACGCATTATTTCGATCAGTCTCCAGCGTTTATCCTTACTTAAGGGGCGAGTCTCGATGATTTTAACAATATCACCGGTTTTGGCTTCATTGTTTTCATCATGAACCTTATATTTCTTGCTGGTTTTTATGGTCTTCTTATAGAGAGGATGCTGTTTTACGGTTTCTACACTAACAGTGATGGTTTTTTCCATCTTGTCACTGGTTACCGTACCGATCCTGACTTTATTGTTTGTGCGGTTATCAGTCACCCTTAGACCTCCTTTATCTTACATTACTTTCTATACCAATTTCGCGTTGTCTCAGTACAGTTTTACAGCGGGCAATGTTTTTTCTGACATCCCGGATACGCATTGGGTTATCCAACTGTCCAGTTGCCAATTGAAATCTAAGGTTGAACAATTCCTCTTTATAATCCGCTACTTTTCTGTTGAGTTCCTCATCGGTTAGTTCTCTCAGCTTCTTAGCTTTCACTAACCTCACCACCTATCTCTTCTCTTTTCACAAACTTGCATTTGATGGGAAGTTTGTGAGCGGCCAGGCGCATGGCTTCACGCGCAATTTCTTCATCGACTCCGGATAATTCAAACATTATTCGCCCGGGTTTTACAACTGCTACCCAATGCTCCGGAGAACCTTTACCCTTACCCATTCTGGTTTCAGCCGGTTTCGTAGTAAGCGGACGGTCAGGGAAAATTTTAATCCATAATTTCCCGCCTCTTTTTATATAACGATTAATAGCAATACGGGCAGCCTCGATCTGGCGATTGGTGATCCATCCAGGCTCCAGTGCCTGTAAAGCATAATCACCATAGGTTATGGTATTGCCTTTATTGGCTTTACCTTTAAGATCCGGTCGATGCTGTTTTCTGTATTTTACTCTTTTTGGCGTTAACATTACCGATCGGCCTCCTCCACTACTTTCTGGTTAGGTCGTTTTTTAGCTTCCGGCATGATCTCGCCTCTGTTTATCCAGACTTTGATCCCAATCTTGCCGTAGGTGGTATTCGCTTCAGCAAACCCATAATCAATGTCAGCCCGTAAAGTATGCAGGGGAACTTTTCCTTCGGAATACCATTCGGTACGAGCAATTTCTGCTCCACCCAAACGACCTGAAATTGCAATTCTGATTCCCTCTGCTCCGGTACGCATTGATCTTTGCACGGTTTGTTTCATAGCCCGGCGGAAAGATATTCTCTTTTCCAACTGCTGGGCAACACTCTCAGCCACAATCTGAGCATCCAGTTCAGGTTTTTTGATTTCCTGGATGTTAACACTGACATTTTTATTAGTCATTTTGGTAAGTTCGTTTTTTAGAATTTCAACCTCTGTTCCTCCCCGGCCAATTACTATGCCCGGTTTGGCAGTATGAATAGTAACCCGCATCCGGGTTCCGGTCCGCTGGATTTCAACTTTGGCAATGCCTGCAGCATAGAAACGATCTTTGATGTATTTTCTGATCTTAACATCTTCATGAACCAGATCAGAATAATCACGATCTGCATACCAGTTGGAATCCCAATCCCGGATAATCCCTATACGAAAACCTTTCGGATGAACCTTTTGACCCACTATTTAACCTCCCTTTCCCTGAGCACCACCGTAATATGGCTGGTACGGTGTCGCCTAATATCTGCTCTACCATATGCTCTGGGCTTCATCCTTTTCAGAGTAGGCCCTTCATCAATCATTATTTCTGATACATAAAGTTCATCAGAGTCCATGTCGTAATTATGCTCTGCGTTAGCAATGGCAGACTTGAGGACTTTATTAATCAGGGGTGCTGACTTTTTGTTGGTGTAGCGCAAAATCCCAATGGCCTCGTCAATATCTTTGCCGCGCACCAGATCTGCGACCTGACGAGCTTTGTTTGGTGACACCCGTATATAGCGAGCTGTCGCTCTGGATTCCATGACCTAGTCCTCCTTTCTACCTGGCTCTGCTGGTTTTCTCTGACTTCCCAGCATGACCTCTGTATGTTCTGGTAGGAGCAAATTCTCCTAGTTTCATACCTACCATGTCCTCGGTAATATATACTGGAACATGTCTTCTGCCATCATGAACTGCCAGGGTATGACCAACCATCTGTGGAAATATAGTTGATCTCCTTGACCAGGTCTTTATTACCTTTTTTTGACCTGATTCATTCATGTCTTCTATCTTTTTTAATAATTTTGGTTCACAATAAGGTCCTTTCTTTAGTGACCTAGCCATTCAAAAGACCTCCTTTATTTACGTTTCCTGACTATCATGTTATCAGATGGTTTCTTTTTACGTGTTTTTCCACCGATAGCAATCTTACCCCACGGAGATACCGGATATTTTCTGCCAATTGGAGCCCGGCCTTCTCCTCCACCATGAGGATGATCGGTAGGATTCATAACTGAACCTCTTACTCCGGGTCTTACTCCCATCCAGCGAGTACGTCCGGCTTTGCCGATGGTCACATTCTCATGATCAAGGTTGCCTACCTGACCAATTGTAGCCCGACAGGCCAAATGTACCAGTCTGACTTCTCCGGAAGGTAGTCTGACATGTGCATATTTACCTTCCTTGGCCATTAATTGTGCAACCGTGCCAGCTGACCTTACCATTTGTCCGCCTTTACCCGGGCGCAATTCAATATTATGAATTAATGAACCCACCGGTATATCTTTTAACGGCAGAGTATTGCCAATTTTAATATCAGCATCAGAACCTGATACAATGGTGTCCCCTACTTTAAGGTTATGGGGAGCTATTATATAAGCTTTCTTACCGTCAGCATAATGTAACAACGCAATGTTGGCTGAACGATTAGGATCATATTCTATAGCAGCAACCTTGGCAGGTACACCATCTTTGTTGCGGCGGAAATCTACCAGGCGATAAAGACGCTTGTGTCCTCCACCCCGATGCCTTACAGTCATACGCCCATATACATTTCTGCCTGCCTTGCTTTTTAATGGGGCAGTAAGGCTTTTTTCCGGTTCTGTTTTGGTTATTTCATCAAAAGTCAGAACTGTCATTTGTCTTCTACTGGGCGTCGTAGGTTTATATTTCTTAATAGCCATTTACAGCTTTTCCCTCCTTAGCAGCAGAGCACACTTACATGCCCTCGAAAATACGAATCTTTTGTCCCGGTTTAAGGGTGACGATCGCTTTTTTGCGGTCAGCAGTTTTTCCGGTAAAGCGACCCATCCGCTTGGGTTTACCCTTTAAATTCAGGGTATTTACCTTTTCTACCTTTACACCGAAAATATTTTCGATGGCATTCTTGACTTCAGTTTTATTGGCCCTTCTATCTACGATGAAGGTGTATTTGTTATCCGCCAAAAGATCCATCGATTTCTCTGTTATCACCGGTTTGATGATAATATCGTGATAATTTCTCATTAGGCGAACACCTCCTCTACTTTGGCTACTGCATCTTGCGTGATAAGCAGCGTGTCGTAGTTTAACAGGTCATATACGTTAATAAAGTCAGCAGTTAAAGGTTTTACTCCCGGTAAATTACGAGCTGATTTTATTACATTGGTATCAGCTGACATAGTAACTAACAGGGTCTTTTTACCTACCTTCAGCGCTTCCAGAGTTTGCGCCATTAATTTAGTCTTGGGTTCTTCAAATTGCAGAGCATCAACCACAATGATGTTATTGTCAATTACCTTGGAAGAGAGGGCTGACTTCATGGCCAGTCTTCTTACTTTTTTAGGTAAGCGGTAAGAGTAATCACGCGGTTTAGGTCCAAAGGCAATTCCGCCACCGGTCCAAACCGGGTTACGACTGCTGCCTACACGGGCACGACCGGTTCCCTTTTGTCTCCACGGTTTTTTACCTCCGCCACTTACTTCTGCGCGAGTTTTGGTTGATGATGTCCCTGCTCTTTTATTGGCAAGCTGCATTTTAACAAAATCATACAGGACTGCTTGATTGGGTTGAATTCCAAAAACACTATCCTTCAGTTCCAGCTCACCGATCTGGGCACCGCTCATGTTATATAATGGAACTTTGGGCATCTAGCTAAACCTCCTTATGCGATGCGTATCGCGCTACGCTTTCACCGAATTTTTAATCATAACCAGACCTTTGTTTGGGCCTGGAATAGAGCCTTTAATAAGAATAAGATTGCGCTCCGGATAGACTTTTACTACCTTCAAGCCCTGGACAGTAACTCGTTCTCCTCCCAGTCTTCCGGGGAGTTTTCTTCCTTTGAATACCCGGGCTGGTCCTTTGGCTGCCAGTGATCCGGGACGACGGTGGTATTTTGAACCGTGACCCATAGAACCCCGGGCAAAATTATGTCTTTTTACTCCTCCGGCAAAGCCTTTACCCTTGGAGGTGCCAACCACATCAACTATATCATCAGCCTGGAACAGGTCGACAGTAATATCCTGGCCGACTTCGTAGTTATCAACATTATCCATTTTAAATTCCCGGATAAATCGCAGCGGTTTTACATTGGCTTTTTTAAAATGTCCTTTTAGCGGTTGATTCGCTTTATTTTCTTTCAGGTTGTAAAAACCTACCTGAATTGCTTCGTAACCATCAGTTTCATTATTCTTTTTTTGTAATACTGTACACGGCCCAGCTTCAACTACGGTTACGGGTACTGCCTTTCCGCCTTCATCAAATATCTGGGTCATACCAACTTTAATTCCCATAATTGCTTTTTTCATTGTAGCCACCTAAGTTACCTCCTAGTTGAGATTTCTCTCTTGATTGGTTGGAAGTGGGCTGTCCAACATCATTTCTGTTTTTTCCGGATTTACTGCCTTAAAGACTTTTTTTATCCCACTAGCCTCAAAGCACCGGCCCTCAACTATAATTTGATTTCAATGTCAACGCCTGAAGGTAAATCCAGGTGCATCAATGCATCTATAGTTTTGGGGTTAGGATCCAGAATATCAATTAGTCTTTTGTGGGTCCTCATTTCAAACTGCTCCCGGGAGTCCTTGTTAACATGCGGGGAGCGAAGAATAGTATAAATGTTTTTCTCGGTCGGTAGTGGAATTGGACCGGAAACATTGGAACCATTCTTTTTTACCGTCTCAACAATTTTCTGAGACGACAGGTCGAGAAGCTTATGATCAAAAGCTTTCAACCGGATTCGAACTTTCTGTTGGGCGCTCACTCTAGTCAAAACCTCCTTAAAGACTGAGTTTATTAGTACACGCTGCCGGGCGTATGGTGGCGAAGAACCTGACGGTTCTTCGCTTATCTACGGCCCAGATTTACTTATTTAAGCAATTCCGGTTACAACACCAGCGCCTACAGTTCTGCCACCTTCACGAATAGCGAAACGCAGACCTTCTTCTATGGCTATCGGCGTAATCAGTTCAATGGCCATCTGGATGTTGTCTC
>JAAYBS010000117.1 GCA_012718855.1 Syntrophomonadaceae bacterium | reverse complement strand
CCGATGGGATTTGAACCCACGATCTCCGGCGTGACAGGCCGGCATGTTAACCGCTACACCACGGCTCCGCAACGAAATTTATTATAGCATCAGCCCAATGAATAGTCAACAGATGGTTTGCTTATTTATTGATTTTGAAAATTCTGCCTAAACAATGTGGTCTGGTGACAGTAGCAGCGGAAATTGAAGGTTTCCACTACGACTAATATTATTAATTTTTATCGGCAAAACTAATATCAAAAGGAGGTGATGAATTATGCCGCTTAATACTCGAACCGGAAGGAAAATCCGCGAGTCTTATGCCGAAACTGCCGCCCGTGGTAAAACCGGCAAAAGCCTGGTAAATTCTTTGTTTATGGCCGTAGATGATATGCTGTACGAGTTTGGAATTATATCCGCCCGTCCACGCAAACCTTCTCACCGTTCTGACAACAAATAGTCGCCACATCATTTTCAACCTAACTGGCGGCAGTATTCCTGCATCCACCAGTCAGGTCAGAATTCATTTTACATTCAACATTAAAAAACGATTTTATCGCCTGCTGGCATAGCGGGCTGCATTCAATCCGGCAACCTGGCCTTCTCCTACTGACTTGGCAACCTGATAAGGCGCTCCGGTACAATCTCCGGCGGCGAAAACACCGGGCAGATTAGTTTCCTGCTGACGGTTTACCACAATATGATTATCTTCAAGTATTAAGCCGGGGATTAATCTATCCGGAGCAGTTTCCCCACCCAATACGAATATTCCCTCTACATTTATTATTTGACCATCTTTAAGTTTACAGCCCTCTACAAAATCATTGCCGATAATTTCCATTGGTTTCCCAGACAGCACTTCCACTCGCTGGTCTAAATTCGGTTCCTGACGGTATAAGGGTAAATAATATACCTTGCGGCAAATTCCAGCCATGAAGTCAGCTTCTCCTTCACCTTCTTCACTATGGGAAATAATTAATACATCACGATCCCGATATAATGGACCATCACAGGTGGCGCAATATCCCAGGCCCTTACCCAGAAATTCATTTTCGCGTGGCAGAGTAGGTTTATAAGGAATGCCGGTAGCAATTACTATACTGCGCGCTTCAATCACATCATCACCGCTTAGAATACTGAATGAGCCATCCATATCATTAATCATTTCTGCCCGGGCAGGCCTTATTTCAACTTTCATACGCAAAGCATGCTGCATGAATCTCTCCAATATTTCAGCGCCGCTCATATCAGGAAGTCCCAAATAATTATCTATTTTCTGAGCTTTATGTAAGGGTGGACTACAAACTTCGTCTCCCAGTACCAGAACTTTTTTATTACGAATAATAGCATTAATGGCTGCAGACAATCCGGCAGGTCCGCATCCCAATATAACCAGGTCATATGTTTCCTGTTGCATATTATATTCCCCCTTCGGTTTTATCAATATTTATTTTATTTATGTAATTTCAAGATATCAAAAAACTGACCGTAATACAAATACGGTCAGTTCAGTTAAGTTTTTAATTAAATTTAAATTTCATTGGCAATACGTGTAAATTCACCAATCATAGAAGTCAGTTCCTGAATACTGGCCGTCATTTCCTCAGTTGCTGCTGCCTGCTCCTCACTGGATCTCATGGCGACTTCAGAACCTTTTAACGCCACTGAAATCTTATCTTCAATTTTGCCAGTCAGTTCCTTTATCTGATTGGCAGTTTCTTTGGAGCTTTCCGATAGTTTGCGAATTTCAGCAGCCACAACTCCGAATCCCTTGCCGGCATCTCCAGCCCGGGCAGCTTCAATGGCAGCATTGAGTCCCAGCATTTTAGTCTCATCTGCAATACTGCGTATATAATCCAGAATAGCACGAATTTCTTCAGCAATATCACGGATAGCTATAATCTCTTTATTAAGCTGTACTTCACTGGTACTGATTTCTCCGGCGGCAGCGGCTGTTTCCTCTATTGCAGCAGATATTTCGTGCATGCCCTTCTGATATGTATCTGCAATCTGGCGCAAACTAAAAGCATTGTCACGCCGGATAGCTGTCCCAAATGTGCCAATGACTCTACCAGTATCATCATCATATATAGGCAAAGTAGTAACTTTAAGAGGAATTCCATAAAAACTGGCGTCCAGTTCCATAACAGATACCTGACCATTTTGAATTACTTTATCAGCTACACCGCCTTTAGCAAATTTTTCGCCAACTTTTACAAATGGCACATCAAAATTGGTATCATCTTTGTATACAAATGCCTCCAAGTCAGTTGCATAAAAAACAGATTGGGGAAATATTTTAGACATCTCCTTGGATATTAACGATATATTGTCCAGAAAAAAGTTTGCCATTATAACTCCTCCTTCCTTTGAATTGTTTTAATATTATAAACATTATAAATATTATACAATTTATCCTGCTTTTTTTCATACATTTTTCTTAATTTCTCTTATTTCACGGCATATCTTAGGCATGTTTTCCCTTCCTTTCTTTTTTATGGCATTCATCTTCTTTCGTTTTCAAACTCAGGATTAATTATAAATTTATTTATTAGTTTAACAATTTATTCTTATCAACTTATAATGTTATACTTTAAAAAGCTTCATACTTCTGGAGGTGTATTTGTTGAAATATCTCGTAATCTT
>JAAYBS010000116.1 GCA_012718855.1 Syntrophomonadaceae bacterium | reverse complement strand
GCAGAATATCTGCTATTCGATCCAAAGTACGGGCTATTTCACGATTAGTCATTTAATCCCACCCTATTTTTTTCGTTCCTCCTCCAGGGCTTTTACCATTTCATCATAGTCTTCCTGAAGTTTGTTCAATTCATCTGCCAGATTAAGAGCGGTAAGGACAGCTACCTTGGTAGTCGATAAATTACGATTACGTTGCTGAATCATTTTCATACGTCTATCCACATAAGAGGCCAGCATTTGAATGTATTCTGAGTTTTCACTGCCCTTTACCACATATTCCTCATCATAAATTATTACACTGACCTTGTTTACATTATTTTTCTTATCTTCCACTGGTATGCCCCCTTTTAACCCATTGCATTCTATTTCTGCATAACCTATACCATTTCCTTCTAAGATAGAGGCTGGTTTCATTTAAGAAGTTTTAATACGGGGAAGGGTTTCCATATTGGCACCTTTTTTGATTACGCTTTAAACCAGCTTCCGCCTATAAATTCTCTTATTATTGAGTTAGGCGGAATCGGCTCTGCAGAGATTGATTTAAAATAACTGAAAAACTTAAGTAATCGTTTTGCTTCTACATATTCGTCTGCCTCAGGTGTAATAGCCTGCAGCAAAGGTTCAGCATAAGGCTTTAATACCGCTAATTCATACACCAGTGATGAATTAAACATCACATCAGCATTCTCCTGATAGGGGAAAATATATTTTTGTTCACCGGCCCGAACTGAAGGCCATCGATTGATGGTGTCTGCGGCACTGTAACCTCGTGTTCTGGCATCCCGGACAATTCTTCTTATAAGTCGGCTATCAGTAGTGGGAATACGATTTGAATAATCAATATTCAATTGGGTTAAAGCACTTATATATACCTTAAATTTAAGCTCGTTTGGTATAAGCCAGGTAAGTTCATCATTTAAGGCATGAATGCCTTCCACTATAATGGGTTGTCCCGGATTTACTTTAATCGGGACTCCCTGCGAGTTACATGAACCAGTCTTAAAATTAAAAACGGGAATTTCTACTTCATCGCCCTGAATAAGACTTATAAGATGACTATTAAACAAATCCAGCTTTAAAGCACGTAATGATTCAAAATCATAATCACCTTTTTCATCAAGGGGGGTTAAGGCTCTATCTACAAAATAATTATCCATAGAAATCAAAACCGGCCTGCGTCCGTTAACACGCAGTTGAATTAAAAGACGCTGTGCAAAGGTAGTCTTACCTGATGAAGAAGGACCGGCAATAAGAACCAGACGCGCTTCTGGCTGTTGACATATCTGATCAGCAATATAGGCTATCTTCTTTTCATGCAGAGCTTCATTTACGCGAATGATCTCTTCAATATTTCCATTGGCAATATTGTCGTTTAAGGCAGCTACATGTGGAGTCTGCAACATCTCCGACCAATCCCGGGCCTCACGAAATACTCTGGCCAATTGTTTCTGTTCAACATATGGTTCAATAACCTTAGGGTTATTTGATTCAGGTGTCTGCAGTATTATCCCCGGAGGGTAATTGATAAGTTTAAAATTATTTATCATGCCCGTCCGTGGAACCATATATCCGTAAAAATATTCATACCAACCTTCCAGCTCATAAACATGAACTATGGGTTTTTCCCTAACTTCCAACAAATTTACTTTATCAAATTGCTGCTGACGGTCAAATATTTCCATAGCCTGTTCACGCATTACCGTGTTACGCCGAATGGGCAGATCCATTTCCACCAGCCTTCTCATACGGGCTTCCAATTTCTTTACTTCGGACTCATTAGTATCCCCATCTACGAATTCACACAATAAGCCATTAGACAGAGAATGCTTAATAGTAATTTTTCGTGCTGGGAACTCCATTCTGGCCGCTACAATTAATAAAAATACAGCACTGCGCCTATAAACACGCAAACCGATATCACTTTTCATTGTAATCAATTTAACTTGATCAGATTCATTTAAATAATAATTGAGGTCGACCAGATTATTATTTACAATACCTGCCATCACCAGGTTTTTATCCTGCATATCCATTCGGTCAACCATTTGTTCAAGGGTACTTCCGGCTTCAACCTGAATAATTCCGCATCCTTCTACGACAACATCTATCAAAGCAGGAGTAACATATTTATTCAATTAAAACCCCTCCTCTCCCTATTAATTATAAACCATTCACCCCTTAGCAGCATATCCAATGTATTACTATGCAAAAAAGAAAGGGCTTAAAGCCCTTTCTTTTTTAAAATATCAGTACTTTATCTATGTTTTTGTATTTCAATCCATATGCCTTTATCTCCCGGAGCATCCTGTATAACTCTAAAACTGGGGATTCCCGATTCTATCGCCAATGCTTGCATTTCCTCCAGATTAAGTCTTTTCCCCCCTTTTTTCTGTACGTTATTAGTGCGTTCTCCGGTTAATCTTTCCCGCATTGTCCAGGGGACATAACGGCCTAAACCGCCGCCAATTAGTGCAATTCCGCCAATCTTCAATACCCGATAAACTTCGGTCAATCCCTTTAATTTATCTTCCCAGAACCAAAGTGAGCCCCGACTGATAATGAAATCAGCAAAGTTATCGGGCAGAGGAAGCCCTTTGCAAATATCAACTTCCAAAAACGATACCTGGTTATCAATATCTGCTTCTGCAACCGTTCGTCTGGCAAAATCTATAGCTTCAGTTTCAATATCAATAAAATAAATACTCATATTAGTGATCTTGGCAATCTCTAATCCAAGATAACCATTGCCCGTTCCAATATCCAGGCAAATGCCCTGTTCCAAGCGGTAATCATCCACGCATTGCTGAGCCAACAGAGGATAAATTGGCATCATTGAGTTGTAGAAAGGTTTTCCATCCGGAGATTTCTGCATACTTATTAACCTCCATTGTTATATCTGCTGCTTACCATCAAAGTCTACCATCAAACTACATGCTGTTTATATATTATAACTTAAGCAGTCTTTCTTATGATAATCCACAACCCGGTTCGGTAAACTTTGGTATTCGGGTATGTTTCTGTTTCACCTCCACTTTTTTGGATTAGCAAAGTAAGACTCGTATGATTATTTCTGCTTTATGCTCTCCGGGAGTTGTATTATGATCTGAATATTAAACCTTTGGATCACCGCTAAGGATTTCGTCGACCTGTTCCTTGTTTAAGGTTTTGTTATAGAATTTTTGGTAATAACTTATTACCTCCTGTTCCAAATCCAAATCTTTAAAAGTTTCCGGGTGGAAGGTTTTTGCTGCCCACATGAGCATTAATGGTTGTTCAGCAGTACGGTGTGCCCAAACATGCGCTCCCATAGGAGTAGGATAAACCTGTTTATTAGCTACTGCGGTTATTTTTTGAAAGCGAGCATCTTCACTAATTAATTTGATATCTTTCGGAGTACTTACAATTATTATTTCCGGATCCCACTTCAGTAAATGTTCCATAGAAAAAGCCAATTGCTGTTGCCCTACACGGTCAGCTTTAGCTACGCTCTGCCCTCCTGCTGTTTCGATCCACCAATCGGATATTTCATGAGGTGCGGTCATACTTTCGATGTTGGCATATAAAACCCGGGGCCGTTTTTCTTCAGGTATAGCAGACACTTTATTACCTATCGTTGCTATGGTCACATCAAAGTATTTTACATAATCATTTGCCAGGGCTTCCTTGTTAAGCACTTTTCCCACCAGATTAATGGTCTGCTTTACGTCCTCGGGCTCAGTCCAGGATAAAAACACAGCATTCATGTTGGCGTTGGCTACTGATGCAGCCATCTGTTCATCCATGGTAAACACTACATCAGGTTCCAGCTTTACAAGTTCCTCAATATTAGGTTCAGTACGGGACTCCTGAATAGTTGGCATAGAGGCCATATGAGGTGCAAACACCGACTGATATTTCCAGCGCTCACTTTTAGCAAACCCTGGCAGTCCATTAACTATTTTGTCTCCCTCCCCTACTGTAAAAATGAAGGTATTAATTACTGGTACCGGCCCTACCGCTGCTATGCGATTAATCTCTGCCGGAAGGGTTACCTGGCGGCCTGCCATGTCAGTAATTGTCCGGGTAGTGTCAGCCGGTGTATCTGCTGCTTTTTCCTTGCCGCAGCCGGCTATTACCATTAAACTCATTATCAGCAGGAACATCATAACTAAAGACAAACCCATCTGTTTCTTTTTCATATATTCCCCTCTCCTTTTTCTTACTTTTCGTTAGTAATATCTCTCTATGAATTAATCCCTAACGCACTTGTCATGAGTCTTTTCGGGGACGTAAGGTAATCTTTTCGGCACATACGCCGTAAAAATGGTATCCGGCTCCGGCTTCACCCAGTATATCCAGGAGTTGGTCAGCATCAGTTACCAGAACACCACCTACGGAATCAACCCCCCGTGCAAATAACGGTCCAGGAAGTATGCTGGCCGAGGGTCCCACCACGATAAAATCTGTATCCGGACGGGCAGCCATCAATAGTCCCTCAAGTGTATCGTTAATAAGAGTGGTTCCGGTGCTTACCACAATATCTGCCCAGGGTATTGCTTCTGCTGCCTTTTCCGGAGGCCAGAAATGCGGCATTTCCTCAGGTTTTAAAGTAGAAGTATCCATCTCCAGAATTCGGTAGGGTACCCCCCCGACTCTTAACTTTTTTAGTAATGGCCCCAGTGCACCAACCACAACTACCTTGTTATCAGGTGAATAATTTCTATCCAATGGATCCGCATCCCGCTCAATTACATAATCATGGGGAGGATATATAGCCCAGACAGTAGCAGAAAGAGCGCTTAATACCGCAATTGCCAATGCCTTTTTTAGGGCTGTATCTCCTTCCTGCAAAGCTTCCTGCACCAATCCCACCGCCAATCTACCTTTTAAGGAACCTGCTCGGGGCATGCGTCCGGTGGAACTGGAGCAGCAAACTGCGTCAGGCATTACCTTGATCGGAGTGGCACAAATCCCACCCTGGCCATTACTTAGCTTTACTCCGGTAAAGAAAACCCCAATTACCGCCCGTTCAATAGTCAGTTCGTTAATTTCCCCGGCAAGTGATTCTTTTAACTGGTTTAAAACTTCATTCAGGATAGATTCCTGCTGAAAGTTAATTGAATTCATTTTTTCTCACCTTTCTCCGATAATAACCTTTAGAATATGTATACTTCAGAAATATCTCCCCTGCATAACCCTGTCTCCGGATTTTTGATCCATATATATCCATCCGCCCGGGAAACAGCACTGGTTTGTGCAGGATTTCCAGGACCTGCTGCTTTAACCCTTACCAAACCCTCCCCTCTTTCCAGCTGTACCAATAAATGAGTGAAAACCGCCGGACGCATATCAAAGTCAACTACCGCTTTAACCACATCTGCTTGATCAATACAACCCACTATATGATTCCACAGTTTTTCAACTACTATTTTAAAAAGAATTACTGGTGCAATAGGATGTCCGGGTAAGCCAAATACCGGTCTTCCCATACATTCACCTACTATTAAGGGGCGTCCTGGTCTGATGCTTACACCCTGAATAAAGACACCTTCGCCAGGTAGGGCATTGATAGCCTCAGCTGTATAATCCCGAATTCCTACTGAACAACCTCCGGAAACTAAAACCATATCAGCACATTTAACGGCGTTTTCCAATTCCCGTTGGTATAATTCACGATTGTCTCTGACCAGTACCCTATGAACCACCTCACCACCAAATTTTCTGATAAAGGCCTGCAGCGCATAAGAATTAGTATCTCTTATTTGACCCTCAGCAGGATTCTCTCCGATATCCACTAGCTCATCTCCAGTAGAAATTATTGCAAAGCGCGGTCGGGCAAAAACCTTTACCCGATGGACTCCAGCAGCTACCAAAGCTCCAACATGTTTGGGGTTTATTCTCTCTCCCTGCTTAATGAGTACCTGGCCATTTTTTATATCATCTCCGCGTTTAATAATACGTTCCCCATTAAAAACCGGCTTATATATCAGCACAAACTCCTGGTCCTGCAATCTGGTTTGCTCAACCATGATAACTGCATCAGCACCAGACGGCATCATACTTCCCGTAGAAACATAAATACACTGGCCTTCCTTTGCCTCCACACCGGCATTTTCTCCAGGAAGTATTTCTCCCCGGTATTCTAATAAAACCGGAGTCTCTTCGCTAGCTGTCTGTGTATCACTGGCTAATACAGCATAGCCATCACACATGGAACGTGAAAATCCTGGTACATCAACCGATGCAACAATATCCTCGGCCAATATCCGGTTAATGCCCTCCCAAACATCTACTTCTTCTGTTTTTACCGGATAATCTTTAAACTTTTCCCTAATTAGTTCATTGGCTTCTTCAAGCGAGAGCATATTGGTTTCTCCTTTCCATTGATTGATAATACTTATCTTCAGCTGCCAAGCTTCTCGAAGGAACGCAAACCTGAAGTTCCTGATTCATGCGATTTTTTACGGTTATGATATCAACATCTACTCCGTAAAGTTTTTTAAGTCTTTCCGGCGTAATCGTTTCATCCGGCGTTCCACTATGCAGGATTCGGCCTTCATTTAAAAGCACAACTCGATTGGTATAAAGAAATGCATGTTCGGGAAAGTGACAGGACATAAGAACAGCTATATTTAACCCTGCCAGTTGCTTTACATGACTTAATACTTTTATTTGGTTGCCAAAATCCAGGCTGGCAGTAGGTTCATCCATAATCAGGATTTTGGGTTCCTGAGTCAGAGCCCGGGCAATCAGAACTAATTGTCTTTCCCCGCCGCTTATCTCGGTATAAATCCGATCCCGCAGATAAGTTATATCCAACATCTCTAATGCCTGTTCAGCTATTTTCACATCTTTTAAGGACGGAGATGCAAACGGCTTAATATGAGCTGTTCTTCCCATAAGAACTACATCCAGTACTTGAAAAGGAAAAGGCGGAGTATGCATCTGCGGTATATAGCCAACTACCCTGGCAATCTGAGCGGAAGTCCAGTATTGAATGTTCTTGCCCTCCAACAATACCTCCCCTCCCAAAAAAGGCAACAAGCCCAATATAGTTTTTATCAGGGTAGTTTTACCACAACCATTAGCACCCAGCAGACCGATTACTTCTCCGGCATTAATGCTAAGAGAAATACTGTCAACCACTCTGCGTTTTCCGTATCCACAACTAAGATTCCTGATTGCCAATTCCATTACCATACCCCCAAAGTTTATTTCCATCCCCACTTGCTGTTTAACAACAAATATAGAAAAAAAGGTACCCCTATGAGTGCAGTCAAAATTCCCAACGGGATCTCCATACTGGCTATCAGTCTTGCCAAATCGTCCACCAGCAATAAATAAGCTCCACCCAGTAAAATAGAAGCGGGCAATAATACCTGATAATTTGGACCAACAATCATTCGGGCCAAATGCGGTATGACCAGACCTACCCAGCCTATCAGACCGCTGATGGAAACTGATGCAGCCGTCATCAAAGTACAGCAAATAATGACGATGGTTTTCATTGCTCTCGTATTAATGCCCAGTACCTGGGCTTCTTCCTCTCCCATAGCCAGAACATTCAAGCGCCAGCGTAACAGGTAAAGTAGTAGTCCTCCCAGTATTATTGGAATTAGTACCATATATACATCCCGGGAAGTAATTGAAGCCAGACTTCCCATGAGCCAGAAAGTAATTGCCGGCAGTTTATCATAGGGGTCAGCTATATATTTAATACAGGAAATAGCAGCCGTAAACAGTGATCCAATCATGACACCGGAAAGTACCAGGGCTAGCATAGGATCATGGCGGATTCTTATGCTTATCCCATAGGTTAATCCAACTGCCAGTAATCCACCTACAAAGGCCATCAATTGTATTCCCACCATACTAAAGGAGAAGTAAATACCCAGAGCTGCTCCAAAACCAGCACCGGCTGAAGCTCCCAATATATCCGGTGATACCAGAGGGTTTTTAAACATTCCCTGGTAGGCAGCTCCGGCAGTAGATAGTGCTGCTCCAACCAAGATAGCAGCAAGAATACGAGGGAGGCGTACTTGAAATATCACGGTTTCAACGGTTACATTCCAGGTAGGTTCCATAGTTATTATTTGGGAGGCTAATACTTGCAACAACTGTCCCGGTGGTACCGGATATCGCCCCAGTGCGAAAGAAAAAATAAATATGAATATTAGCGTAAATAATAAGATAATAATCTTCCAGCCGGCACCTCTATTCTCTATCACCCCAGCTGATTTATGTAAATTATTTATTTCCACTCATTGTCTCCTTCCCTGTTTCAAATATTAATTAGCACATACCGTATATATGGATAAAATTAAAGACTAAGTATGAAATGGTGATTCACCACAATTTTGCTATTGGTAACAAAAATAGTCTAAATACAGACTATATTGTTGTAGGTTATGTGTATTTTAGTTAATTTTATTTCTTATATTTTACGGTTATATTGGTTTATGTTATGTTATGTTTATTTTTGTTTAGTTCTATGTTGTTTGTAATATTCCTGCTTTAAAATGAATTTCCTTTGATGATTATTGTCAAAATAAATAGGGAAAAAAATAGAACCCGATAAGGGTTCTATAAAATGGTTAATTTTTTTATAATATTTATGCTTATCCTGCTTATCTTAACCGAGCCTGTAAATCAGACTCCAAAAGTTGAATAACCCGTTCCGTTAATGGATTTATTTCCTCCTCTTTCAAAGTTCGATCTCCAGATTGGAAAGTTAAACGGAAAGCCATGCTCTTAAATCCAGCTTGCAGATTACCGCCGGTAAACAAATCAAAAATTTCCACACCTCTCAGGAGCGGGCTGTTAATTTGTTTAATTACGGCTATAGCTTGAGAGGCTTCCACCTCTTCGGGTAATACTACAGCAATATCTCTTTCCATTGACGGATAGCGGGTTATACTTTCCATCAAAGCATTCGGTGTGACCAGGTTAAACATGGTCTCTACATCTAATTCAAAAGCACAGGCTCTAACCTTAATATCATAGTTTTCTCCTACCAGTGGGTGAATTTCACCCAATACTCCCAATTCCTGACCCCGACAGCTTATGATTGCTGTTCTGCCCGGGTGATAACCTGGTATCGATCCCGCCTGGTATACCACATCTTTTATGCCTAAACCGGTAAATAAACCGGTTAGAATACCTTTTAAATAAAAGTAATCCATTTCCGTTCTGACTTTTTGCCAGTTAATATCATTGCTACCGGCTACTATTCCTCCAACTTTAAGCTTTTCCTGAGGAAGATTTCCTTGGGAAGGAATAAAGATTGCTCCCAATTCAAAAAAGGACAAATTATAATTTCTCCGGGCTGCATTGCGGCTGATCGTGCTAAGTAACCCCGGTAAAAGTGTAGTACGCATTACCGATTGTTCTTCTGATAATGGATTAGCCACTTTTACTACTTGCCGGAGAATATGATCGTCAGGCAGCATAATCCGGTCAAAAGCGTCCGGATTAATAAAACTGTAGTTAATTACTTCATACATATTCTGGGCTAAATTGGAGCGTAATTTGTCACGAAAAATCTGATAAGCAGTTAATCCCCCTCCAGTGGCACTGGTTAGAGGCAAATAGTCAGGGATATTATTATATCCATATAAACGGGCAACTTCCTCAATCAAGTCAACTTCCAGTTGCAAATCAGGCCGGTAAGTCGGAGTTTCTACCAACAAAACATCACCTTTACGAGTCACTGGAAATGAGAGCTTTTGCATATACCCTTGTATATCTTCAGTAGATAAACTTGTATCCAGCAAACGGTTCACTTTTTGGGTTCTCAATTTAATGGTTGCCGGTTTAATTGGGGCCGGATAAACATCAATTATACCGGGTACTACCTCTCCATCAGCCAGATCCACCATTAATTGAGCTGCCCGATTTAAAGCCATCACAGTTCCATTAGGGTCCACACCCTTTTCAAAACGCATGGATGAGTCACTGCGCAGGTTTACTTTACGGGAAGTACGTCTAATATTAACCGGATTAAAGTTGGCTGATTCCAACAAAACTGTAGTAGTCTTTTCATTAATTTCCGAATCATGGCCTCCCATTACCCCGGCTAAAGCTACCGGTTTATAACCATTGGTAATAACCAGCATATCAGCTTCCAATTCATGCAGGGCTTCATCAATGGTTACTATTTTCTCGCCAGAAGCAGCCCGGCGAACCAAGATTTGCTTATCTTCTCCTATTAAGTCATAATCGAAAGCATGTAAAGGCTGGTTGGTTTCCAACATTACATAGTTGGTAATATCCACAACATTGTTTATCGGCCTGATTCCCGAATTTATTAAAGCCTGCTGCATCCAATCCGGTGAAGGTTTAATTACTACATTTTTTATCACCCGGGCTGAATAACGCGGACATAAATCGGTATCCTGAATATTTATTTTAATATAATCGTTAACTTCAGTACCCTCATTACTAAGATCATTATGAGGTATTTGCAGTTTATTGCCGGTTATAGCCGCCACTTCACGGGCCAGATTGATCATACCCAGACAATCACCGCGATTAGGGGTTAAATCCAATTCCATTATGGAATCATCATCCTTTTCTTCCACACCTTCCACAGCAATTCCGGCCATGGTCAGTTTATGGGCAAGATCTGCCGATGTTAAATCAAAATCAACATATTTTCTTAGCCAATTAATTGAAACACCCATATCGTCACCTCCTAAAATTGCTGCAGAAACCGTTTATCATTATCAAAAAACAGTCGTAAGTCATTGATGCCATATTTTAACATAGCAATTCTTTCAATCCCCATGCCAAAGGCGAAGCCAGTTACTTCCTCAGGGTCATATCCTCCATATTGCAAAACTCTCGGATGTACCATGCCAGCTCCCAATATTTCCAACCAACCTGTATGAGAACATACCCGACATCCTTTCCCCTTGCAACTTACACAAGAAATATCCATCTCAACGCTGGGCTCGGTAAAAGGAAAGAAGCTCGGACGATAACGAACTTTAACATCTTCATTAAAAATCTTTTGGGCAAACAACATTAAAACGCCTTTCAGATTGGCAAAAGTTATATTCTTATCTATAAGCAAACCTTCTACCTGCTGGAACATGGGTGAATGAGTGGCATCATCATCCTTACGATAAACCTTGCCGGGTACAATTATTTTTACCGGCAAATGTGGACACATGGCTTCCATAGTACGTACCTGAACAGGGGAAGTATGCGTTCTTAGCAGCACCTCATCAGTAATATAGAAGGAATCCTGCATATCCCGGGCAGGATGATCTTTGGGTACATTCAGCGCCTCAAAATTATAATAATCCTTTTCTATTTCCGGACCTTCGGCCACAGCAAATCCCATACTCAAGAAAATATCTCTGATTTCTTCATTAATTAATGTCAGAGGATGTTTACCGCCCCGATTAATTGGTAAGCCGGGTAGAGTAACATCCAGCCTTTCATGTTCCAACCGCTGGTTCAAATCCCGTGCTTTAATTTCATTTATTCTTTGGGCCACTAATTTTTCTATACGGTCTTTTACCTGATTGGCAGCCTGTCCAAATTCAGAGCGTTCCTGGGGGGATAAATCTTTAAGTCCCCTTAACATTAAGGTTATTTCACCTTTACGACCGAGAATCTTAACCTTAAGTTCATTTAACTCCTGCAGTTCTTTGGCTTGCGCCATTGCCTCCAATGCTTTTTTTTCAATCTCATTAAGTTTTTCCAGCATTTAATTTCCTCCCTGGCAGAAAAATAAAAAACCTTCGCTCCCAAGGGGCGAAAGTTCCGCGGTACCACCCTAATTAGCCAGATATATATACCTGGCTGTCTCTATGTCGTTAACGGCAACATCCGTAATAAGACCTACTAAGTTTCAGTCCTCTGCTCCCGAGGTGAATTCGTACTGCCTTTATCCTGATTGTACTCTCAGTCTCCGATACAATCTCCCTTAAAGTTCCAGACAGCCTACTTGTCCCCTTCATCGCATTTAAAAATATATTTACTGTGTCATAAGCATCTTATACATTAAGTAATAAACGATGCATCCTGAGCTTTCAAAAAGCCTCCACAGTGTTTCTGCCTGATTAAACATAGATAAAACACCCTTCCCTTCAAGGTTTGGGTTTAATCTAACCGTATTATAGCACAGCTTCGGCATCAGGACAATATTTACCACCGTCTCTGCCGATTAGCTTCAGATAATATTATAGCACATGAAACCGCAGCATTTAAAGAATCCACCCTGGAATTTATAGGTATTACAGCTTTAACTTTACATCTTTCACTAATAGAGGGGCTTATGCCCTGGGCTTCGCTGCCAATCACAATTACTATTGAACCCGTATAATCAACTTCATAAATACTATTGGAAGCATCCGGATAACTTCCAATTAATTTATAACCTGACTTGATCAAACCATCCAGTACCTGCTCATCAATCTCATAAATAGGCAGATGGAATATTCCGCCCATAGTTGCTCTTACAACTTTAGGACTATACGGATCAACACAACCAGATGTCAGCATAATACCATCAATGTTAAATGCCCAGGCGGTACGAATAATGGTTCCCATATTACCTGGATCTGCTATCTGATCAAGTAACAGGAAGCAAGCCTTATTTTTAGCCAGCAACTCCCAGTCTGACTCCGGTTTTTGAACAATAGCTGCTATACCCTGAGGGTTTTCCGTATCAGTAATAGATGAAAATAACTTTTGCGAAATCAAATAGCAATCTAACTCTTGCAACTCTCTGGCCATTTCGTCGGATAAAGAAAACTCTTCGGCAACAAAAACTTTTTCAATAACCTGATTACTCATCAAAGCTTCTTTAACTAATCTTTGTCCCTCAATAAGGTATAATTTTTGCTGCTGCCGATATTTTTTGTTTTTCAATTTAGCTGCCTGTTTAATATGTGTATTATCCCGGGAAACAATCTTTTTCATCATTACTCCCAAAAATAATTTAAGAGTACGGCTGACACCATACTCTTAAAACTTTAGTTATTCTGCTTGGCCAGTTCTGCTAATTGCGTGAAGCCCTGCGGGTCTGATATGGCCAATTCTGCTAGCATCTTTCGGTTAACATCTACTCCGGCCACTTTAAGACCATGAATCATCTTGCTGTAAGAAATTCCATTGTCGCGAGCTGCAGCATTGATACGTGCAATCCATAATTTCCTGAAATCTCTTTTTTTCAATCGGCGATGAGCATAAGCATAATTGCCTGATTTCATTACCTGCTGATTGGCTACCCTATATAACTTGGACTTGCTGCCCCGATAACCTTTAGCCATCTTTAAAACTTTTTTATGTCTTCTATGAGTGGTTACACCACGTTTAATCCTGGGCATATCATATTACCTCCTGCAACTACGGAATTAATTTGGATATTCTTTTAGTTTCAGCTTCACTAACCAAACCGGATTTACGAAGATTTCTCTTTCTTTTAGGGCTTTTACCACCTAGCAAATGGCTGGCGTAAGCTTTGGATCTCTTAATTTTACCGCTGCCAGTTTTCTTAAACCGTTTGGCAGCACCTCTATGAGTTTTGGTCTTAGGCATTAGCCTTCCTCCTTTGTATTTTCGATTTTGGGTATCAGTATAGTAACCATGTTCCTTCCCTCAACCTTAGGAGGTTTCTCAACGGCAGACACATCGGCCAGCTCTCCAACCAGCTTAAGGGATAGCTTTTCACCTAAATCAGGATGAGTAATTTCCCGTCCCCTAAACATAATTGTTACCTTAACTTTATCACCCGCACTCAGAAATTTACGCGCACTTCTGGCTTTGACCTGGAAATCATGCTCATCGATGTTAGGGCGCATTTTTACTTCCTTAATTGAGATAACCTTTTGTTTCTTGCGAGCGTCCTTTTCACGTTTGCTTTGTTCAAATTTGAATTTGCCAAAATCCATCAAGCGGCATACAGGCGGTTTTGCTGAAGGTGCTACCTCAACCAGATCTACTCCCTTTTCCATGGCAATTTCCAATGCTTCACGGATTGAAACTATACCTAATTGTTCACCATCTTCGGCAACCAGTCGGACTTCTTTGGCTCGAATGTCCTCATTAACTCTCCAATCTTTACTAATAAGAAGTTCACCTCCAAAATAAAGTAAAAAAGCGAGTCATAAGACTCGCTTCTCAAATCGCTAATATACACAAAAGGAACACTAACGACCAACTGATCTCCAGTTTAATAACCTTACGAACAACAGGTTGTAAGGTGAGAAGCTGAGCTCCTGCTTAGTCCATTGAATATAATAACATAAACTAACTATGCCTGCAATATTTTAGGTAATTTTTATTACTATTTAACTAAACATTAGTCATTACTACGGTTACGAATTTCCTGCAAAATGTTTTGTTTGAACTCTTCTTTGGGCATGGCCCCCTGATCACCATGTTTACGATGTCTGACGGCTACCGCTCCCTGTTCTATCTCCTTATCTCCTACTACTAACAGGTAGGGTATCTTTTGCAATTGGCCTTCCCTAATCTTATAGCCCATCTTTTCGCTTCTGGAATCAACCTCGACACGTATCCCAGATGCTTTCAAGTCCTCAGCAACCTCAATTGCATAATCCAATTGCCTTTCAGTAATAGGAATCAGCTTAACCTGCACAGGAGCTAACCAGGTCGGAAATGCCCCGGCAAAATGCTCAGTTAATATACCAATAAAGCGTTCTATACTACCGTATATAACCCGGTGAATCATAACTGGTCGATGTTTTTCTCCATCTTCACCAATATAATTCAAATCAAAGCGTTCCGGCATCTGAAAATCAAGCTGAATAGTACCACATTGCCAGGTACGATCCAAAGAGTCCTGAAGATGGAAGTCTATCTTAGGTCCGTAAAATGCTCCATCACCTTCATTAACCTGGTAATCCAATCCAGCCTCTTGTAAAGCCTCAATCAGAGCATTGGTGGCAATATCCCAGGCCTCATCATCCCCCATCGAATTCTCCGGACGGGTAGATAACTCCACATGGTAAGGAAAACCAAACAGTTTGTAAAAACGGTCAACCAAACGGATAACCCCTCTGATCTCGTCAACAATCTGTTCCGGCAGCATAAAAATATGGGCATCATCCTGTGTAAAGGCCCGTACCCTCATTAAACCATGCAATACTCCGGATAATTCATGGCGATGTACCAGACCCATCTCGGCAATGCGTAAAGGCAACTCACGATAACTATGCAATCCCTGCTTATATACCAGCATTCCACCGGGACAATTCATCGGCTTTACGGCAAAGTCCTGTTCATCAATCTGCGTAAAATACATGTTTTCCTTGTAATGATCCCAATGACCTGAACGCTCCCATAATTCACGATTTAAAATAATCGGCGTACGAATTTCCTGATAGCCTGCCTTTTGGTGTTCTTCCCGCCAAAAGCTTTCTAATTCATTGCGAAGTATCATGCCTTTAGGTAAGAAAAATGGAAATCCGGGGCCCTCATCCAGCACAATAAACAATCCCAGTTCTTTACCCAACCGTCGATGATCGCGTTTTTTGGCTTCTTCGATTTTATGCAAATGTTCTTCCAGCATATTCTTTTTGGGAAAAGAAGTTGCATAAATTCTTTGCAACATCGGGTTTTTTTCATTTCCACGCCAGTAGGCTCCGGCCAGACTCATAAGTTTATAGGCTTTTAGTCTACCAGTTGAAGGAATATGCGGCCCGGCACATAAATCAACGAACTCTCCCTGTTGATACAGGCTTATAACTGCATCTTCAGGCAAGTCATGGATTAACTCCTCTTTGTAATCCTCGCCTTTTTCTGCGAAGAATTTAATGGCTTCATCCCGGCTCATTTCCTGACGAATAATCGGATAATCTGATTCAATAATCTGCTGCATTTCTTCTTCAATTAATGTAAAGTCTTCCGGAGTTATTGTATGTTCGCTGTCAAAATCATAATAAAATCCTTTATCAATTGCAGGTCCAATCGCTAATTTTGTATCAGGCCAAAGTCTTTTAACCGCCTGAGCCATGACATGACCGGACGAGTGTCTGTAAACTACGGCAGCACGGGGATCATTAAAATCCAATAATTCCAGTTGCCCATCTTCATATATAGGTCTGGTAAGATCAATCACCACATCATTATATAAGGCAGCAACTGCATTTTTGGCCAGTTTAGGGCTAATATCTTCAGCTACCTGCAACATGGTAATTCCCTTTGGATACTCCCGACTGGTACCATCTTTCAAAGATACTCTGATCATTTACTCGTCCTCCTTTTCCTAATTTATTTTACATTATGGAAATAAAAATATAATACCTACTTGAACCAGACCGATAATAAAACCTAAAACTCCGCCAAGAATTTCAATAAAAGTCAGCTCTTTATTGGAAACGCTTCGAATCATATCTTCCAATTGATCCAGATCAAAATCAATTATCTTCTGGGTAACAATTTTTCTAATTTGTATATCCTTGCTTAAATATTCATGACCCGACTCAATTAATTGATTGATTAAACCTGGTGCTTCCTGCCGCACCACTTTCTCCATTATATCACCAACCAGTTGCACTACCATGGCCGGCAAAAACCTGGGCAGCATATTATCCAGCTTCTCCCTTAAAACTTTGACCGTTTTTACAATTGCCATTTCCATTGTTTCAGGAGTATTAATTTTTTCGAAAATCTCATCCAGCGATAATAACTGCTCTTCTACCAAATCCCCCACACTGACTGCAATTTCCGCCTGTCTTTTCGGCAACAGACCCTGAAGTTCATAAAGCCCTAGATTAATTGGTTTTCGAGGCCAAAATAAAAGCCTTATGGCTACAACATTAGTCACATATCCAATCAAAGCGCTAATGAGAGGAATTAATAATATTTTGATTAACATTTAAATCACCTGACTTAAGATTTACCTAATGAATATATCAGATTTTAGTGGGTGGAGCAATAATGAGGGTTTAATTCACGACAGCTAACATAAGTGCTGGTTTTATAAGCATGTTTAATTAAAATACGGAAAACACGGGAAGGCATTTTAGAAAAGAACACCGGGAGAAGGCTCTTAAATATTTATTGCATATCGCAAAACTACTGCTGAAAACCGTTATTTAAAATATGATGACACTGGAAACAGCCACTACAAATTTTGATCCGGTCATTAAAAACCTTCAATATAGTTTGAATGGGTTGACGGTTTATGTCACCGCTATTATGAAGAATAATGCGACGAGGAGCAATAGTTATTAAAATACTGATTAACACATCGTCAAAATTAATTTCATTAAATTTCATTTCATTTATATAGTAATCCATATAGCTATCATCGATTTTCATTCCATTCCCATCCCATAAATAAAAAAAGTTATTGGAAGTCATCAAGACGTTTACTTCCAATATTTTAGGAGTCTGTGTTTCTACATAAAAGCGCAACAAGGTAACAAAATCATTATACTCTTTTTCACTACGCAACTCTTCACAAGCTATTTCCACTGCAAACTTAATTTCGGTCAAATAATCCCGTAAACAAAAAGTTATGAAACCTTCTACGAGCAGAAAATTATTTTCATTAATATATTCCAATACACGATTGGCAATTCGACTTTTACGACCAAAGTATAACAATCGGTTTAACTTCTCATTATCCTGACAGGCATGAAGAAACTCAACCGTTTTATCATAAATTAATTGTTTTTCCTCTTCACTCAGCGTACGGGCAGTACGGTTAATTTCTTTCCATATCAGTTTACCTTCCCACTGGGTAAGGATATGTTCCGCAATTACCTCGGCTATCTGATGTTTAAATACGCATAAAATATCTTCATCGCGAAACACCTGACCAAATTGACTTCCCTGTAGTTTAACCACTAACTCTTCAATACCAGAAACCTGCTTTTGATCAATATTAACGGAAATAGTATAACCTTGTTGATGAATCCATTTAGCCCGCTGCTTTAAATCTGTCAATAAACCGTTAGTATTATTACTGGCGGTTGTAATATGAAACTCATGAATCATGTTATGGCCTCCAAAGAAAAATGATATCTTATTATATGTGCAGGCACACAGCATTATTCAGTTGGCAAGTTTTCATTATTACTCAACAAAAAACCAAGGTTTATCCTTTTTTAGATAAACCCTGGTTTAATTAATTGAAATAATTTCGTTATTGAGGAATTGCACCCGGTTTGGGAACCCGGATAGAACTAACCATTAGATATGACAATAATAATACCAGTAAAACGATTAACCATACTGGAAAATATACTGGCAAATATACTGCTAATAAAGAAACTATAGCCAGGAATAAACCTGAAAAGGTTATGGGTACACCAACAAAATAATCAGGAGCACCGGATACATTAAAACGCGCTAACCGAAAAGCTCCACAGGCAATATAAACCAGAACAACTAATAAACCAGCTACCATCAACTTATCTGCTAATAATTGTGAATAAATAAGTAGCGCTGGAGCTACCCCAAAAGAAACCAAATCACATAAAGAGTCAAGTTCCTTACCTATGCTGGTGGTGCTATCAAGGCGTCGGGCTACTCTGCCATCCAACGAATCCATAACTACGGCAATAAGTATTAATAGAGCCGCAGCTACATAATTTTCATTAATCGTAGCAACTAATGATAAACATCCAGCCAGGAGATTTAAAAAGGTTATACTAATTGCTATCGAAATTCGAAATGAATTTGGCAATTACGCTTTCCCCTCCCTTTACAATATCCCCGGTTTTAACCAGTACCTCAGTTTCAACGGGTAAATAAATTTCAGTACAGGAACCAAATCTAATCAAACCAAATCGCTCTCCCCGTTGCAGTACATTACCCGATTCAACCCAACAAACCAATCTTCTTGCAACCAGGCCGGTAATCTGCACTACCATCACCTTGCCAAATTCAGTTTCCAAGCCAATATAATTGCGTTGATTCTTAAACTGGCCTCATCCTTATAGGCCGGTAAATATTGACCAGTTACCTGTTTAACAAAACTAACCTTGCCAGACACTGGAGCCCGATTAATATGAACATTAAACAAACTGAGAAATATTCTTATCCGCTTAGCTTCCCCTTTAAGAAATAATTCCTCATTGACGGTTGTAACATCCATTACTTTACCATCAGCAGGGGAAACAACCATCTCATCGCCCTTCGGGATAACCCGCCCGGGGTTGCGAAAAAAGAATATGCAAAATAAAGTTATAACTGCAAAAATCAGTGCTGTTATATAAAAGTTAAAATAAGCTAATACAGCACTAACGGCCAACGATATTATAATAAAAATCCAGCCCTCACGGGCAACAATTTCATTGTGCTGCATTTAGATAACGTTCCTTTATAAATTTAACCGTTCATTTCTCCATATTTATTTTAGTCGAAATTCAAAGAAATTAATACCCATAATACTCATTTATTGTCGCACGGCAACTATGTTTGCTTTATTATACTATCATATGCAGTTAAGTGGTCTTGATTCTAATTATTTATAATCCAAATTAATGCAATTGTCCTCATAAAAATCAAAAAAAGGCATCAGTAATTCTGATACCTTTTAATCACTTTGTAAAGGGATTTTATCTTTAACTATAGGAAAGATTATCTGAATCAACCGCTGTTTGCCAAGGATTGCCTTTGTTGTCATCAATATGATTTTTGTCATCACTAAAGTAGAAATTCAGAGTATCTGAAGCCTCTACCTGAAAGCTTGCCTGGTAATTTTGACCTTGTTTACTCATCTCTATGGTTTTGGAACCAAAATAACGATCAGGTGATCCATACATTACATGTACTGATAACGGTTCTGATTTATGAGTGGTCAATTCACCCGAATAATAAATATTGACATTTTTTCCTACAGACGGCGGCATTGGATCAATTGAAACTCCATTGCCTAAATCTTTTCTAGCCATTTAGCTCACTCCTTTCTCCTTATATAGCATTATCATGCACCAATAATTGAAAGTTTATGAGTAAATTAAAAGCTAATCGGAAATCTCTAATTTTAGCTCAGCTTTATTAATATGCATTTCCAAAATATCTATAATACAATTAAAGAAATTAAATTTTTAGTTCCACTGTAAAAAGGCATAATGGTTATGCAAAATCTTCTGTTGGTAAGCCTTCACCTTAAGTATTATATTGGAGGGAACTTGAATGAACATAGCCGAACAACGGGAAATTTTTATTGATATAATGGCAAAATTTACGGCATTTACCGGTAAACATCTTCCTGATGATGTTTTATCAAAATTAAAAGAACTTCAGGAAAAGGAAAGCTCTCCATTAGCAAATATTATTTATGATGCTATGTTTGAGGATCTCAAGATGGCATCTGAATTGGATAGACCATGCTGCCAGGATACCGGAGTTATTCAGTATTTTGTGCAAGTTGGGACCAGGTTTCCTTTAATTGATGAAATAGAAGATTGCTTGCGTGAAGCGGTCAAAAAAGCTACGATAATCGGACCACTTCGCCACAATGCAGTAGAAGTTTTTGATGAGAAAAATACCGGTAATAATGTTGGCAAAAGGATTCCCTGGATAGACTGGGAGATTGTTCCCCATAGTGATGAGGCAATTATCTATGTATATATGGCCGGCGGCGGTTGCAGCTTGCCGGGAACGGCCAAGGTCCTCATGCCCTTGGAAGGATATGAAGGAGTGGTCAAATTCGTTTTTGATCAGATAACTTCTTATGGCATTAATGCCTGCCCTCCCCTACTGGTCGGTATTGGTATTGCCGGTTCCGTAGAGGTGGCAGCTAAATTATCAAAAAAGGCCCTGCTTAGACCAATAGGTTCTCATAACCCCAATCCTCGTGGTGCTGAACTGGAATCCAGAATCGAAAACGGGTTGAATGCCATTAAAATCGGTCCGGGCGGTCTTACCGGAGAAAATTCGGTTATGGGGGTTCATATAGAAGAAGCAGCTCGACACCCTGCTACTATTGCAGTGGGTTTATCAACCGGATGCTGGGCGCACCGAAGGTCGGTGATAAAAATAACGGCTGACCTGGATTACGAGATAATTTCGCATAAAGGAGTAATTTTATGAGCCGTAAAATATTAACTACCCCGATTAATAATGAAGACCTGGACTCATTGATGATTGGCGATATTATTTATCTAACCGGTTATCTGGTAACCAGTCGTGATGATGTACATCAACGTCTTATCAAACAGCATAAACCGCTGCCGGTTGACCTGGCTGGAAAAGCCATTTTCCATGCCGGACCTATTATGCAGGAAATAGAAGGCCAACCCGGGAAGTACGATGTAATTTCGATTGGCCCCACCACCAGCATGCGTATGGAAAAATATGAAAAGGATTTTATTGCTCAAACTGGTCTCAAGTTAATTGTCGGCAAGGGTGGCATGGGCTCAGATACCGCAGAAGCTTGCCGCGAATGTAAAGCTATACATACTGTTTTCCCCGGAGGATGTGCTGTTCTGGCAGCCAATTGCGTTGAAGAAGTTGAATCGGTGGAATGGCTGGATTTAGGTATGCCAGAAGCCATGTGGGTCATGCGTGTAAAGGAATTTGGTCCCCTCATCGTTTCCATTGATACCAAAGGCAATAATCTTTTCGAGAATAATAAAAAAGCCTTCGATTTGAGGAAAAATAACATCGTCGAAGATATCTGCAAATACGTCGATTATCTTGAATAAGGCTGCCAGGGGAGAGTCCGAGATTACTGAAAAAGTGTTCTTTTGCATGTCATTCTGAGAACCTTAATAGCGACTTTGAGTGAGCATCAGCAACATTAATTAAACCAGCCAGTGTGTATCAGTATAAAAAACCCTCTGTGACTGAATATCACAGAGGGTTTGGATATTATTTAGTTATATAGAGTCCGTGCAATCTTAGGGATTCTGTTGATAAACATCAACCAGGCTGTAAACTTCTTCATTTAAGATTTTTTCAAATTCAGCATCATTGGGAACCGGCCTCTTGATCATCTTTATGATTTTTTCAATCTGAGCATCAGTGTTGAGCGGTTTGCCGTAAAGGTCAACTGCAAAGGATGAGAAATCTCTTACAAAGACGTCAAACATCTGATTCATGATCTCGTCACTTACTCCCTCCATCCGGGCACTTTCAATGATCAGTTGACCATAAGCCACCATGGTAAAGAGTTCACCCACAGCAAGCAAATAATCGAAATCTTTCATTTGTTCGCTTAGACCCTGACCGGAAACCACGAGGTAATCCTTATAAGCTTCGATTTGTTCCATAAATACCTGTACATTTGGCAGATGAGCCAAAGTCTTGTAAGCAATATTATAATCATGGAATTTGGTTTTGGCATAACCTCTGGTACGGCCTTGATTGAACATAAAGTCATCATTGCGGTTATCAGTTATTCTTCCGATTTCTTCAAATTCACCCGGCATAAACATATAACTGGGAATAAGTTTGGCTATTAATGCCATATTCACATGACGTGTACCTTCAAGTTTTGGATATCCTCTCAGTTCGGTTACCGCCTGCTCAAAATACATGTCTTTTTCAAAACCTTTGGCGGCAATAATATCCCAGAGAAGTTCATGGACAATCTCTCCCTGAATGGCTACTTTCATTTTCATGATTGGATTATACAGCAGGTATCTCTTATCGTTTTCATTGGCAATTCTCATGTAGTCGGTTGCTCTGAGCCCGAAGAGTTTCATTCCCATAATTCTTAGCCAGGCATCGCTGTATAGTCTTTTTACATGGGGAAAATCAGTTACTTTTCCGCCATAAAGCTCACGATGATAAGCATGATTTATGGCTTCATAGAATGAATGAGTAACAATACCGGTAGCGCCTGATCCAATATTAAACTTGCAGATATTGATAGTATTAAGCATATCATCCCAGGCTTTGGAGCCTCTGGACAAAATGTCAGCCTCAGTAATTGGATAATCATGCAGGGCAAATTCAGCTACATACTGCTGATTGTAATTAACAATGTTTTTTACACACTCATAATTGGGATGGTTGGCATCAACCACGAAAAATACATAATCATCTGTATCAGCAAATTTGCCAAAAACAGTTACGGTACTGGCAACATTGCCATTACCAATATAATACTTTCTGCCATTAGCCAGATAGGTGCCATCGCCCTGAGGATAAAGTTTCATTTCCGATGAATAGATGTCGGCCCCATGCTCCTGTTCGGAAAGACCAAATGCACAAAAAGCGTTGTCTTTTAATTTTCTGGCAGCCTTATGTTTGGCTTCTTCATTGTCTCCCAGCAATACCGGGTCCAGACCTAAAGTTGATACATGATATACATACCAGTAGGCAGCCCCGTAAAATCCAGTTAATTCAGAGAATTCATACATCCGGTAGGTGCTGTAATACTGATCCGGGTCAGAACCATAACCCTTGGGAAGGAAAAGGGTCTCAAATATTCCTTCTTCGGTTACAAATTGCTGAAAATCTTCACAAAACTCCTTGGAATGATAATCTTCTTTTAACTTTGCAGCACCCTTGTCTTCAAACCATTGAATGGTTTTTAGCATAATTTCTTTTGATCTTTCGTCAGGGTAATTTCTGTCTTTGTACTTTTTAGGGTTAAATAGCAAACTCATTAAAAAACCTCCTTAATTAAAACTAAGTGTTACAACACTTATTTTTGTTTTCACGGGGACACATTTTATATATATATTATAGCAGGAAAATATTATTTAGTATTAGTAATTTTAATGTTCGTATAATTATTTAATAATTTAAATAATATTTTATAAAGATCATCGGGAGACATAGGAAAGAAAGAAATGAGGGAACTGCAATAAATGCAATCCCCTGTTTTTTTAGGTTAGCGGAGTAAACATAAAAATTGGAGATCTGCCCTCTTTAACCGCTTCCGGTTTATAATCATAATATTGCGGGTCTTCATTCTCCATTTTGTCCAATATGTGCTTATAGGTTCTTCGTTTCATTTCGGCCAGCGTGGTTCTGGATTTATTGAATGTTTTGGCAAAAGCAACTGCTTCTTCCACAGTTTTCTCCGCATTTTCACAGGCTTTGATTATTACACCATGTTTCTCCAGTTCGGCTGCTGACATCCTCTCCCCGGACCATTTCATCCTTATAAACATTTGATAAGGCATAATACGTTTCATCCACTCAATCATCGAAGGAGAAAATTGAATACCTAAATCAATTTCAGGAAAACAGAAGTAACCCCGATCGGCTCTCATAAACCTGAAATCACAGGCACCCGCCAGCATGGCACCGTTACCAAAAGCATGTCCGTTAATAGCTGCAATAGTAGGGACCGGTGACATCAACATGGCTTTAAATACTTCCGAATTCCTGTATAACCAATTACTAATGCCCGGAAAATCATTATCTGTTTGAGCTTTCATCATCCATCCCAAGTCAACCCCCAGACAAAAATTCTTGGGATCACTGGATGTAAGTACTATAGCCTTAATATCGCTGTCAGCAAGAATTTCATCATATACTGAGAGCATAGTATCAGCCCATTCGGGGTTATGACGGTTTTCCCCATTGTTCATGATCATTATTGCAACCGTGTCATCTTTTTTCCATTCTACAATAGCCATTTTTACCTCCTTATTATTTAAAATATTTTAAAGCCCACACGCTTTCCGAAATTATTTTGTTCCTTATTATAATTTATTGCAGCTTTTACATAATAGCAATAGCCAATGTTGTATTATCTACTTCTGTAATAAATATTTTTGTTTTCAGGTTGTCCGTGCACAAGGTTTTTACTCTTTACTATTTAATATCAGTACCTATCTCGTTTAGTAAACTTATATACAAAAGGAGTTCTTCCCGGGATGCAACATTTAACTTCATATAAATTCGTTTATTATGTGTCTTAATCGTATTAATGCTAAGGCACAGTATCTCAGCAGCCTCTTTGGCAGTATGCCCTTTTACATAAAGGTCAAAAACTGAGCGTTCTGCCGGAGAGAGTTTATTGGTGTTTTCCAGAAAATCATCCAGAATCGAGATTGACAGATTCTCCTGCCTAGCCTTTTCATATAAATCTTCATTATGAGCTGCCAAAAATTCAATTAAATTATCAATCTCGGCGATTTTGGTTCTGGGGGCCTCACTCAAGTCGGAAGATTTAATTATATCCAATCCTTCAGTAATCGGCTTGAGGAATCTTCTGCTCAAAACGAAAGATAATATTATTCCCCCAATAACCAGCATCATTAATAAAGAAATTAAAATTAGATTCAAGCGTGTAATTGAACCAACAATATCCTCTTCAGGAACCATAATAGCTACTACCCACTGTTCATCACTAAAAGCTGAATCTTTCGGATATAAGTGCACCAGTTTATGAATGCCTAAAAATGATCTTTCCTGATGTTTATAGGAGTGAAAAGCCCGACGATT
Organism: Syntrophomonadaceae bacterium; assembly: GCA_012718855.1. Taxonomy (GTDB): domain Bacteria; phylum Bacillota; class Syntrophomonadia; order Syntrophomonadales; family Syntrophomonadaceae; genus JAAYBS01. The sequence goes on along the minus strand of JAAYBS010000116.1, from coordinate 2,600 downwards.
CTCCGAAATCTTAAGAGTATCGTCGCCTTTGGATATTATTCTGGCTGAATAGCCACCTGCAACCATGGACTTATTAAGTTCTATGTTTTCATTTATCGGCGAGAGCATACAGAAGAGACGATTATAAATGTTATTATTGGGCATATGAGATAATTTAAAAAGCATGGTACTAATTTCAAGTCCACAAACGCCAAAGACATTACCCTGGGAATCAATTAATGGAACTGAACAAAGCATTGCTTCCTCACTGGTATTTGGTAGAGTAAAAACAGTATTCCAATAATATAAACGAGATAATGGCATTTTATTGTTTGCGCGGGCAGCATTTACGGGGCGATGGTAATACGGTGCATTACTTACATCAAACTCCATCTTCCACTGGGTATGGAGTGATAATGAGTTTTTACGACTGATACTTGGCATACCACGTAATATAATAATGTTCGGGGAAGAGGCGCTGATAATATTGGGCTCCATATTCTTAATATATAACCCGGCCCTTGAGTTTTTTGCGTTATCAAGAGTTGGATTGATAGTAGCATTCAGAATAAAAAATACACCACTGCTTTTAGAGCGTTGCAGATAAAATAACGATTTATCAAATTCGCCTGATATCACCTCTTCCAGCACTTCAGGATGGTCATGCAAATTAGATACAGGTATACCCAATTTATCAGTTTTGCTTTCAATACTTCTGGATAATTCCTTGGAAAACGCTATTGCCTGAACGGACATCTCACCATATTGTTTGGAAATTCCCTGTTCAGCATGGAGAAGTTCATTTTCAATCATTAACTCACTTTCGGATAGACCTGCAGTAAAGGTTCCCGTAATGAAAAGGATGACTATTACTCCTAAAACAATAGTCAGCACCAGTACCAGCAAAAATAAAAAGAGCCTGATATCCATGGGTACACCATCTGTAGCCGGTTTCCTGATTGCTTGTTTAATTAGATCAATCCTCTTCATAAGTATATTCTTCAATTTATAATAGCCTCAATTTGTGATTACTTAATAATAAAATCCTGATATTTCCCTTTTGATGCCGCCTCATAAGCTGTAGCAGAATTAGTTTCTTTTATGAGATTGATATATGATTTTCTGGATTGAGCTGCAGTATCCTTTAATTGGTCTTCATATTCCTTTTGCAGTTCATCAATACCATCAAACAGCGGCGGTATATAAAACTGGTATTCTTTTTGCATTATCCTGGAAGTCTGAAGAAGCTTCTTAATATTATCATCTGCTATATTCTTAATTTCCTGGGACATAATTTCACCAAAGGCTTCCTCGGTTACAGGAAGATAGCCAGTTGATGAAACAAAACGAAGATTGTTTTCAGGACTGGTAAACCATTTTAGAAAAATACCGGCCAAATATTCCTTTTCTTTGGTCGACTTGATTACGCACATACCTGCGCCTCTTTGTATCGCTACTTTCTTTCCGCCTTCGAATACGGGGTATGGTAAAATGTCAAGCTCTACCGGTTCAGAGGTATTGTCTACATAAGTAACTGTCGGAGAAAAAAACGAAACTCCAGCAGTTGACCCGGTTGAACAGATAATATCACCAGTTTTAGCAAGATCAGTAGCATAGCCGTCAAAAACAGCTACCTCACCTAAAACAGCGGGTTTATAATAGCATTCCCAAATCCTGATATATTGCGGGTTTGCAAGGTTAATGGAACCATTTTTAATGAATTCATCTCCCAATTGCTTAGATCCAATCATTGAAAAATTAAAAACTGAATCCGGCATAAAAAACATTTTACCATCATTAGCTATACTGGGCGTTTGTTTGTCAGTCCAATTATAATAAAGTTCTGCAGTTCTTATAATACCTTCAAAGGTTTGCAAGTCCTCAATCCTGGCACCTGTTTCCCGGGCAAATCTATCAAAAATAGTTCTATTTACGAACAGAACTTCAGTAGACTTGGCAGTAGGAAATACATATAGATGATCTCCCAATAACCTGCCTTCTTTTAAAAACTCAGGTATGTAAGCGGAAAGTTCCTGGGCAGAAAATTGTTGATTCAGATCAGCAAGTAATCCTTTTTCTGCCAGTATAAGAGCAGTTTTAGGATAAGCAGTGGTAATATCGGGAAGGGAGGGTGCACCTGGATCACCATTGGCAGCCATAAGCAGTTTTTCATGCAAGGCGGCACTTCCGGAAATGGAGGTAACATTTATAATAATACCCTCCTCTGCCCCTACAGTTTCGTTGAATTCATCAACCATATCATCCATAGTATCTTTTAACTGTCCGCCATAATTATGCCAAAGAGTTAGGGTTTGGGGATTTGGGGATTTTACTCTAATTGAGTTACAACCTGAAATGATTGGAATAAACATTAATAGAAGGACTGCCCAGGCTAGACTTTTCTTACTCAATATTTTTCGCTCCTGTCTCATGTGTATTGTGAAATCAATAACATGTTCTCAGCTATATTAACTCTACTAAATTATAACATTTAAAGAATCATTTAGGTAGAAATAGATATCCCTTGGTTTAGCGCCTTTCCTTAAATCACTCCCGGGGTGATTAACATTATTTTGAGTAGATTCACCCCTGGAGTGATTACTCTGAAAGCTGGAACTCAT
>JAAYBS010000115.1 GCA_012718855.1 Syntrophomonadaceae bacterium | reverse complement strand
TAAACTTGTGAAAAACAAATTCACGAACTTCTGCTCCAGCCTCCAAAGCTGCGTTAATCATGATATCCTCTACTTGTTTGATATCATTTAACACCTCAAACCGGCATCCGGAAACCTCCGCTAAAACATGACGCCCTAAAGACTGCAATTAGGTGTCGCCTCCCTTCAAATTGTAGATTCTTAATTCCCAAACCTCCCTTTCGGAAAATAACACATGTAGAATTTTAGCACATTTCTGTTGCATGTCAATAAAGACTTCTACTTTTTTAAAAATCAGGTATAAAGCCAATGCTCAGGCAACCGGCAATTTAAATGCCATACAATTTAAATGCCATATATTATATGTATTTAATCCAATCCCTGAGTGATATTTTTTACTGCCATTAAATACTCTTTTTGATTTCCTTCTCCCAGTAATTGATATAACCTGGCGTTAAAATCATTAGCAATAACGGTAATTTTTTCAGCTATTTCCCGGCCGCGCCGGGTAATTAATACTCTAATCGCCCGCCTATCCTGTGGATCCAATTGTCTTTCTACCAGCTCGTCCTTTTCCAGTTTATCAACCAGTACTGTCATCGAAGAACTGTCAATTAAAGTACGATTGCCCAATTCCTTTAAGGTTACACCATTTTCCTCCAATAAGGAAAGAAGAATAAATGATTGTGGTATACTGACACCTAAATCTTCCAACAGTACAGTTAAATTCTTATCTATTTTTTTCATTGCGGCCCGCATACTAAAACATATATAACTGTTTAATTCTTTCATCCTCATTTTAACTCCTTCAAGGAAATTTTTTATATATTATTATAACATAGTACTATTTGTAAACAAATATTAGCTATTTAAACTGATTCTCTTATGGCATTTTACTTGAATATATGCCGGGATCATGCTATTTTAGAAACATCATATTTTTATAGTTGCACGGGAAATAGTAGGATAAACAGATCAGGTACAGAGACCTGGGCAAGGTGCAAGCCAGGACTGCTCGATATCCGAATGGGCCCCGGAAGATTTATTGATAATAGCGACTACGGTTCCTACCGTTATCAGGTTGAGGATACCTGGACTTTTCCCGGTATCAAAAAAGGGTGGCACCACGGAAAGCCTCCGTCCCTTTATGGAATGGAGGTTTTTATTTATTTAAACAGGAAACAGAATTTTATGGAGAGGCAGGCAAACAACATGTCCAACAGCAAGAAAAGAATACTGACCGGCGACCGTCCTACCGGAGCACTTCATCTGGGTCATTATGTGGGGAGTGTAGCCAATCGGGTAAAGCTCCAGGAACAATATGACAGTTATATAATAATAGCTGATGTACAGGCACTTACTACCCATTGGGAAAAAGAAGAGGGACTGGTGGATAGTGTTTATCAAATAACTACCGATTACCTGGCGGCCGGTATTGATCCAAATAAATCTACAATATTTATCCAAAGCATGATTCCGGAAATACATGAACTGGCAATGTATTTTTCCATGTATACTTCGGTAAATGTACTCAGGCATAATCCAACTATTAAAACCGAAGCTGCTCAGCATGGCTTAAAGGATATGACCTATGGATTTTTAGGTTATCCGGTTAGTCAAGCTGCAGATATAGCCATATTTAAAGCTAATCTGGTTCCGGTTGGCGAAGACCAGATTCCTCATATTGAACTGGCCAGAAAAATTGTCCGCCGTTTTAATGATTTATATAAACCAGTCCTGGTAGAACCCGAAACGCTGGTAGGTGACACCCCCCGACTAGTGGGACTGGACGGAAAAGCCAAGATGAGTAAAAGTCTGAATAATGCCATCTTCTTATCGGATAGTGCTGAAGAAGTCACACAAAAAGTTCGTAACGCTGTAACTGACCCGGCCAGAATTCATAAAACTGACCCGGGGCATCCGGAAATATGTACCGTATACGAATACCATAAAGTATTTAACCGCGATGAAGTGGACGAAATAGAGACTCAATGCCGTCAGGGTGAGATAGGATGTGTAGCCTGTAAAAAAAGACTGGCCACAACCATAAATAATATTTTGGAACCGATGCGGGAAAGACGCCAGCAATACCAGGATAAATCCCTGGTAACCGATATCCTGAAAGCCGGCACCCAAAAAGCCCATCAGGTGGCACGGGAAACCATGGAAGAAGTGCGGGATGCTCTGCAGATTAATTACTTTCCCCGCAATCAGTAAAGAGTATAATAAAAAAGCGTTATTTCAGAATTCTTCATCATAATATACCGATTAATAAACGTGAATATACTATATGGAATAACGTCGTATGTTGCTCAAATTTTCCCCATAATATTTAGTAGAGTCTGGTAACTATCTACATCATGGTACTTGACCTTACTGGTCGACAGCTGATTATACAGCCGCTTGGCACAGGCTATTTTTGCCTGTTCAATAGGGCGTAGATTCAGGCTTTCCATGGTTCCCTTGGTCTCTGCTATAAAGTAAATATGTTTAACAGTGCCTTCATTAAACGCAATAGCCCAGTCAGGTGAATAGTTGCCAACCGGAGTAGGAATGGAAAAGCCCCTTGGCAGTTTAGCATATACACAAACCTCACTTGCTTTGTCCATATCTTCAGCAAAACGACGCTCAACACTCCTGGTAGTGGCACCATCGGTAAATACATAATCCTGAACGTTTTTCCCCGACCGGAATGCTTTGGTAAAATCACCGGCAGCTTTTTCAGCAGTAAAAATACTACTATCATACTGTTTCTCGATTTGGTCATAGGAGATATGCTCCACGATCATTGTTGCCTTTTGTTCATTGATTAAACGTATTGCTTTACTGATGAACTCTTCAGGATTTTGTTTGAACATTGCAAATACATGCTTCTTTATACCGGCAAGAATTGCAACGATAGTACGACGGGTAAGTGTGGTGCCTTCAGCAATTTTACCTACCAGGTCATATTTGATTTGACTTATCTGTGCGTGCTCCAGGGTTTCGGTTCTTGTCTTATCCTGATAAAAGCTTTCACCACGGGCGATTGCATCTTCCTGCAACTCAAGAGTTTGTTTACCAATGGTAACAGTGTATTGAAGCTGGGTAACAAACATTTTCTCATTAATATGCTGTATTGCCTTTTTAATTAACTCCTCGCTGTCGAACTCAACCGTGTAGGCATACTGATGGTTAATATAACCCCATAAAGTCTGAAATTCCTGCTT
>JAAYBS010000114.1 GCA_012718855.1 Syntrophomonadaceae bacterium | reverse complement strand
TCATCTATTATGTTACGTTGTTCATAAACTTTTATATCAGCTATGCTGGCCAGCTGATCAAGGAGTAAATCCCGCTTGTCCAAAAGGTCATTGGGCTCTTTACCGGCTACGGAAATTGATAATATTTGTTTATTTAAATCACTTAGTTGTTGAGCAATGGAATTAATTTCATCAACTTTTACGCGTATGCTGGCATTGGCATCCTCACGAAGTTCCTTCAGCTGCCGATAGGTATGATTAAAGGCTTCCGCCAGTGCCATCCCGCGCTGGGTTACCACCGAGCGCACTGATTCACTTTCCGGATGAGCCGACAGGTCCTGCCATGATTCCCAGAACTGGTCCATAACCCCGCGCAATCCATCGGAAGAAGGTTCGTTCAAAATGACTTCCAATCGGGACAGGCTCTCCTGCATGGAATCCCAGTATCCCAGAGTCCGCGTCTCATTGCGAATCTGATCATCCAGGAAACGATCCCGTAAACGGTCAATGCTGATAACATCTACGCCGGTTCCAAATTGACCCACCTGTGAATTCCCTGTCAATACCGGGGTATGCCAGGGTGGGCTGGTAACAATATTGGGGCTTTGCCGGGTGTATCCGGGTGTATTTACATTAGCTACATTATGACCGGTAATATTTAAGGCAGACTGATGAGTCATAATCGAACGTTTGCCTATTTCCAATCCAGCGAAAATATGCATGGTCTTCCCTCGCTTTGTGCTATATTCAGGCTTTTTTATCTATAAGCTGCAACCGTTTACCGGGGATATCAGCAGCGCCTTTGTCTGAATAAAGGCCGGGGTTATCCTCGGGACTAAGCAGATAATACATTTCTTCTATATAATCAAGTGACATTTTAAGCAGTTCATTATTCTCCTGAATGGAACTGCGCAGTTTGCCAATCAGCTTTTCCAGAGTGGTCAAATGTTCATTCAAACTGGTTGCCAGCTGCGGATATTGCTCCGCGGTTACGCGTCTGATTTCACCGGCATTAAGCTCAGTTACCGGCATACCCAGGTTTTCAGCTATTTCCATCTGTAAAACAAAGCGGGCACTCTCAAGTTTTTCCAACTCCTGACCAAGTATGCCCTCTTTGTGTACCATACTATCCAGTTCCTGAACCTGACCTAAAACTATGGCCTGGCGCTTGTCCTCACTTAGTTTTATAATTTGTTCCAGTAAATCATTCTGTTTACCGATTATCTCGATAAAGCTGTTCAGCAGGTCTAGCATCTGCTCACCGCTTTCTTATACTAATCTGTCAACAATGGCACGATCAATCATTTTTTCCGCAACTTCATCATCCGTGACGGTATAAGTTCCTGCCGAGATTCTTTCCTGCAGTTGACTTACCAGCTCGGTACGGATTTCCGGTGCCTGTCTGATTGCCTGCATAGCCTTCTGTTTGGTTTTGCTCTCATTGGAAATGGCCAACTGGTCAAGTTTTCCCGCAGCTTTGCCCGCCTGGGGAGAGTCAACCTTATTCATAGCCTTTTCTTTTCCATATACTTTGAGCATACTCTGTAATTGAGTTTTGGAAATCATCATGGTAACCACCTCATAAATCTTCGTCTGTCATTATTGTCGCATAAAAAAGGGAGCTGCTTTAGCCCCCTAAAACTTGTTTTTTAATATTATTCTCCGTTTTATAGCGTTTTACTATCCTATAGTCTCATTATGTAAAGAAGGTTGTTAACCCGTGTTATATATTACCAGTCAGGTTTACTCCTTGATATGCATTCCTGCACCTTTATCGAATCCCTTTTTATCCAGGTTCGGTCGTTGTGCCTCCTTGAGTTGAACATCCAGGCGTTTTACACAATTTTCACAATACTTTCCTGCCGAAATACGACGCCCGCACATCTGGCATTCCTGTAATTCAGCAAACCCTTTGCTCTGCAAACGGCCGTCTTTTAGAAACTGCAGTATCTTTTCTTCTTCAACTCCGGTTTCATCAGCAACTTCAAATACGCTGGCACCGGGATGATCCCTGACATAGCGCCGTACTACCATGTATTCTTCGTCTTCACCCTCCAAACATCTGCTGCAGATATCTCTGCCCTGATAAGCAAACAATCTGCCACATTCGGAGCAATTTCTCAAATCGGCCATAACATTAAACCTCCTTCAGGATTTTATTAAAGGTTTCAATTATCCTTAATATCCGGTGCCAATTGCCCAGACAATTACGCCTACCCGTTCGGCCCCGGCGTCCAGTAAGGTCCGGCTACACTCACGGCTGGTGGAGCCGGTAGTATAAACATCATCGACCAGTAATATACTTTTTCCACGTATTTTTGATTTATCCTTTACTTCAAAAGCTCTCCACAAGTTTCTTTCCCGTTCTTCCCGGGTGCATTCCCGCTGGGAAGGTGTCTCTTTAATTCGGCGCAAAGCCTCTGCATTAATCGGCAGTTTTAAACACTTGCCGATTTGTTGGCCCAGCACCTCAGTCTGGTTAAAACCTCTTTGTTTCATACTGGCTTTCGAAGATGGTACCGGCACTATTAAATTAATTGGCCAAAAAAGGGGTTCTTCCCTTACTACCTCAGCCATCATAATGCCCATGCAATAACCTAATTGCCTGCGACCCAAAAATTTCAGCACCTTTATGGCAATGCGATAAGGCTCCTCATAGGGTCCCACCGCCCGGGCAATATAAAACGGTGGTTTTTCTGCCTGACACTCTTCACAACGACTGCCGCCATTTAACAAATATTTTCCGCAATAATCACAGGTAGGCATAGCCGTACGCAGATTGTCCATTTTTTCCTGACACTGGTTACACCATGGATGACGCGTATTATAGCGTCCCGCCTCCCGGCACACACAGCATTCATTCTGCGGAAACAGAATGTCCATGAAAAAATTCTGCATAACTGCCCCCCTGGTCTTTATCTTACTTAATCTTATTCACACGGGATGCTATTTGTTTATAAACCGGCGTGAAATAGTCATGTATACAGTTTCGCGCCTCATATAATATCGGGCTTTATAAATATAAATTATAGCATATTTATTACTTTTTTGTCAGAATGGGAACTTGCAGAAATGATTAAATTTCGATACTCTTCGCTGCGTTCAGAGTGATACAAACGCTCACCAACTGTTCTTGCGTACATATCGGCTGCCGGTATTGGAAACATCGGATTGATTTGCGGCTTTGCGGTCAGTGGTATGAACCCCTTTGCGATAATATGGGCGGGGTAAAATGAGGCTGGCCCTGATTAGTAAAAACATAATTCCCAACCAAATAATCAGGCTGATTGCCTTGAGAAACAACACCATAAAGAAAACCTCCTCTTAACCGGCACATTATATAACTATGCCAAAAGGAGGTCAGTTGATTCCAGATAATAATTCAAATATTAATCCTGAATAATCATATTGGTTTTTAAAGCATAAACTGCTGCCTGGGTTCTATCCTTTACTCCTAATTTTCGAAAAATACTGGTTAAATGATTCTTGACCGTTTTTTCACTTATAAACATGGTATCGGCTATATCCTTATTGGAATTACCCTTTACGAGTAAAGCCAAAACATCGTATTCTCTCCGGGTTAATCGAACCCGTTCCTGGGGGCGGTCCACTTTGGTCAGCTCACGAACCAGACGACTGGCTACGCGGGGATGAATAACTACCTCTCCGTTCATAACTTTATAAATGGTATCGATAAGTTCATTACCGGCTACATCTTTTAAGACATAAGCCGAAACCCCTGCCTTTACCATATCCACTACTTCATCATCCTCGTAAATAGTCAGAGCAATAATCTTTATTTGCGGCATCTCACGTTTTATTACCCTGGTAGCCGTTAACCCATCTGTACCGGGCATATTGACATCCATAAGGATGATATCCGGACGTTCGCGGCGCGCCATGTTAATGGCACCCTGTCCATCTCCCACTTCAGTTACTACCTCGATTTTGGGGTCCAATTCCAGCAAGCGCCGGATTCCCTCCCGCAATAAAGCATGATCATCCGCTATTATTACCTTTATTTTGTCCGTGATCCCCATCTCCTTCCAGAGGTACATAGATTATAACCTGGGTCCCTGAATTTGGTGCTGAAATAATCTCCATCCTGCCGCCAATAAGCTGAACTCGCTCTTGCATACCCAAAATTCCATAACTTTCAGGGTTATCAGATTTTAGATTGGTATCAAAACCCACCCCGTTATCTTTGATTACGATAGTCAGGCTTTCCCCGGTATCCTCTATCTTTACCATCGCCTTATCAACGCCTGAATGCTTGCGCACATTAGTAATTGCTTCCTGCACCAGACGGAATAACGCGATCTCCAGGCCGAGATCATACTTATGTTCTTCACCCAAAACTACGAGGTCAATATCAAAATTGTATTTGGCTTCATAATCATTAAAATAATCCTGTAATGCTGAGCTAAGACCTTTGTCATAAAACAGCAGTGGCTTCAGGTCAAACATTATGCGCCGGATATCAGTAAGGCTTTCGATAGCAATTTTCTTTATATCTGCTATTTGCTCGGCCGGCGACATTTTCTGGCCGGGGAGATCACGTCCCAGCAAATCCAGCCTGATAATCATGCTGGCCAGACTTTGGGCCGGCCCATCATGAATTTCGCGGGATATCTTACGTCGCTCGGCTTCCTGGGATTCAATAATCCACAACTCCATCTGTTGTTTACGTTGGATATCTTCAATCGTATCAGTTATGCGGTTAACATTTCCCTGTAATATATTTAAAGCCAATGAAGTATTCGCTAATAAATCAGAAGCCCGTTTACTAATAGACTTAAAATGCTTAAGACTGGCAGCAACATCATCACGATGTTTACGCAGGTAAATCTCACGTTGACGAAACTCCATCAACCGCACCTGTAAAGCACGGGCTTCATCATAAGCTACCTTTATTTCTTCTTCACTTATCCTGCCCAGCTGGCGGCTGACTTCCATCAACTTAAAGCGCGCCTGTTTTTCCAGACGTTCAGTTTTTTCTACCTGCTCAATAACCTGAATAGTAGCCAGCTTCAGTTCTTCCAATTCTATTTCCAGCATAGCGCAATGTTGCTCACAATCCTGCGCTATATCAAAGATGTCCAGCCGCCCCTTCTCCAGCGAATCCAAAACCTGCTGAAGAGTATGATCCAGTCTTTCAATTTCAACCGGATTCTGTTTAGGTCCCTGTTTTTTGTTTAATTTATTACTTTCGTCACCTTTCACAAAAATCCTTCCTTTAAAGCCAAAAATTAACCCAAATGGGTGACAACATGAAAATGAATTATATTTTTAGAACCTGACTGGACCTGACGGACTCCTCAATATTGTAGCGGAAGCTTTTAGCTACATTAATTGCGAAGCCCTATGGGCGGAGCATCATTGTCCCTGAAAGGGGACTCTTAATTGACTCGGCCTAATGTAAATATCAATAATACTGATAATAATTTTGAAAAGCCAACTCCCCATAACTAACCTGGCTCCAATTTAATAAAATTAAAAAATCAGCGAAAATCATTTTAAAATCTGTGTAAATCTGCGTCAAAAAAATAAAACCGTTAGACTCTACTTCAGGGAAATGGCACTGCTTACTTCAGCCTGAATGTCACGGATACGATCCAGGCTGGTTGATTCGACATATAATCTGAACATGGGCTCGGTACCGGAAGCCCGGATTAGAATCCAGCTGCCGTCTTCCAGCACAATCTTTAACCCTTCCCGGTTGCTGATTGACTGCACCCCGACCCCTAAAATACTCTTAGGTTTATATTCGGAAATCTTGTTTAAAATATTTAATTTTTCTTCCGGTTTCACTTTTATATCCAGGCGTCGGCTGTCCCAGGCACCATATTTTTTATTAAGCTCCTCCGTCAAACGGGCAAAAGATTTCCCGGTACCGGCGAGCATTTCCGCTGCCAGCAAACAAGCCAGTATTCCATCCTTCTCGGGGATATGCCCGAAAATGGATAAACCGCCGCTTTCCTCTCCACCCAGGATACAACCCTTTTCCCGCAGTCCCTCGCCAACATACTTAAACCCTACCGGAGTCTCAATCACAGTGATGCCGTTCTGCTGTGCAATTCGGTCCAGCATATGGGTGGTAGCCAGCGAACGGGCCACTGGCCCCCGAAAAGTTCTGGTAGTCAGCAAATGCTCCAGCAACAGGGATAAAAACTGATTGGCACTGACAAAATTACCTTCATTATCAATTATCCCGAACCGGTCTGCGTCTCCATCCAGAGCCAGTCCCAGGTCGGATTTATAACTGCATACCGCCCTTTTCAGATCACTCAGGTTCTCATCGGTAGGCTCCGGCAAAGAACCGCCAAACAAAGGATCACGATAATTATTAATGGTTCGTACTTCGCAACCCAGTCCGGTGAGGATTTTATCCAGATAACCACAGCCGGCGCCAAACATCGGGTCTATCGTAATCTTAATCGGATTCTTTGCAAAACTCTGCGGCAGCAGCAAATTAGTAACCTGTTGACAGTATTCCCGATCAACATCAATTTCTTCAAACAAATCAAACTGGGCAGCATCTTCAATACTTAATTCATAAATTTTATGCGACTCCATCACATGAGCAATCTCTGCTTCAATGGCATCAGTCACATCAGGCAAAGCCGGTCCGGCATATTCAGGAATAAACTTTATCCCGTTATACTCCGGTGGATTGTGACTGGCCGTAATCATAATAGCACCGCCGGCTTGTTTGTGCCTCACCGCAAAAGCAGTCACCGGTGTAGGTGCCGCCTTACACAGCAGAAAGGTCTTAATCCCGTTCCCCAGCAGCACATGGGCACATTCCCGGGCAAAATCCTCCGACATAAATCGATGGTCATAACCAATAACTATCCCTTTTTTAGTCAACTGCTGGTTATTTACATAACCGGCAATACCCTGTGCCACCACCCGGCAATTTTCAAAAGTAAAATCACGGGCTATTATTGCCCGCCAACCATCAGTTCCAAACTTAATTTCGGACATCAGTATCCTCCCTGTAAATAAAACTACATCTGTGCTCCCAGGCGAACATATAAAAACTCAGTAACTATTTTAGCTATACGCCGGGCTGCTTTGCCGTCCCCATAAGGATTAATTGCCCGTGCCATTTGTTCATATTCGCGGGAATCAGTTAATAACCTCTTTGCCTCCTGATAAATTTTATCCCGGTTGGTTCCCACCAGCTTAACCGTCCCGGCCTCTACGGCCTCGGGGCGTTCAGTAGTATCCCGTAAAACCAGAACCGGCTTACCCAGCGAAGGGGCTTCTTCCTGCAGACCTCCTGAATCAGTCATAACCATATAGCAACAATTCATCAAATGCGCAAACGGCTCATAATCCAACGGTTCAATCAAATGGAATCGTTCCCGGCCCTGCAGCATCTCTTCGGCAACTTCACGCACCACCGGGTTCTTATGCACCGGAAACACCACTTCCACATCCGGAAACTCATTCACTATATCCAGCAGCGCCTCATAAATATTGCGCATGCTGTTTCCCCAATTCTCCCGACGGTGAGTAGTTACCAGGACTATACGCCGGCTGAAATCTATCTGTGACAACTCTTGACCAAACTTATATTCTGGTTTAATTGTATCCAGCAAAGCATCAATAACCGTATTGCCGGTAACCCAAATTTTAAAGCTGGCCGTCGACTCTGCCAGCAAATTCTCACGGGCCGTATCAGTAGGAGCAAAATGCAGCTCACAAATTCGCCCGGCCAAACTGCGATTCATCTCCTCCGGATAAGGCGAATACTTATTACGCGTACGTAAACCGGCTTCCACATGGCCAACCGGAATACGACGATAAAAAGCGGCCAAAGCTGCCGCAAAAGTTGTGGTAGTATCTCCATGTACCAGCACCATATCAGGTTGTTCCTTATCCAATATTTCTTTCATGCCTTCCAGAACACCGGTAGTAATGCTGTATAAATCCTGTCCTTCCCGCATCAAATTTAAATCATGATCCGGAACAATATCAAAAAGTTTTAACACCTGATCCAGCATCTCCCGATGCTGAGCCGTCACTGCCACTATAGTTGTAATATCCTCCACCTTTTTTAATTCCTTGATAACCGGGGCCATCTTTATTGCTTCCGGCCGTGTACCGAAAACCACCAAAACCTTTCCCAAAAACATGGTTATCCTCCTTTAAACCGTGTATGCCTAACTACATTATATGCCCATAGCCAGCGTCGCGACTACATTATTCCTGAGAAGCCTTCTTTAAAAGCGAAACCGGTAAAATATCTGTAATCTTAAACACCAGACAATTCTTTAGTTCAAAACTGCTATAGCGTGTACCTTGCAGACGCTGCTCGATACGATCAAAATAAGGTCCTTCCTGCTGATCCTCGACCAACTCCACATAAACGCGTATACCGTCCTTGGTTTTTTCATTATCAGTCAACAGCACCAGGAAAACCCCTTTGCGGGTCTCCAATAAATTCGCATAGGTCCTGTCCGCCCCAAACCGGGCCGCAATAATTATATCGTCATCTATCATCTCCAGCACGGAAATAACTGCTACATTACAATTATAATCCCGATCAACCGTACTGAGGGTAGTAGAAATATAATTAGCATTAAGCAACTCCCGGGCCTTCTCAATCAACTGTCTGTCCATCACCGTAACCTCCTATTAAATATATCATCCATATTTAGCATCATAGTAAACTATTGCTAACCTCAAGTCAAAAAAGGCGAGGGACGGGTGCAAGCAGCGTGGAATGAGGCGTTAACCAGGGGTTAACCATGGGTAACCAAGGGGGTAACCAAGGGGACGGTTCTCCTGGTTACCAATGTGGAGTAACCAGGAGAACCGTCCCCCTGGTTACCATGATATGGTGAGGTTTATGGTGTCGCTGGTGGGGATGATGGGGAGGAGGACCATGCCATTGCGGAGTTCGTACATTTTGCCGTCTATCATTACCACACCTTCCCCGGAAGTTTTGGTCACCGAATTCCAGAAGCCGATACTAATCAGATTCTTTTCACCAGGTCTTAATATACGGGGCAGGCTGCTGACCAGATAACGATCATCCGGTGCGGTAATAACTGCCGGCTGAACATCCTGCAATGAAGCCTGCAAAGTATACTGTGACTCGCTTTCTCCCAGATCACTCAATGAAGCCGAACTGTAGACTATTACTTCCCAGGTACCGGCTTCCGGCAGATTATAGACCAAATTCACCTGCGGGTCGGTTTGGGTATTGCCCTGCCCGGCATAATTGCTGATGTCCTGCCATCCGGAGGGCGATACTACATGCATACGGGCCCGTCCCGAAGCTACCGCCAGATTAACAGATAGATTTCCGGCTCCCTCCGGAACCTGCACAAAATAGCGTTTAAATTCAGCTGCTTTGAGGCTTTCACTCAATTCCAGCTTTTGATCTTTTAACTTATCCAACTGATAAGGTACAATCACTGTTTGCAAAATAGACAATTCTCTTCCCGGCGTATCAATATCATCTACAAACAGAAAATCACTATACAGGCCGGGTTCTTCAGGAATTTCATAATCAACCTGCAATGTTCTCTGTCCCTGTTGCGGTAACTGCATACTGAACTGAGCCGGCTTCATCCATTCAGGGAGTCCGCCAATGGCCAACTGCCGGTTTGTATCAGTATTATTCTGCAGCCTGACTACTGACTGTGCCGGTATAATCCCGCGCGAATACAAACCGCGGCCATAACCGTAATCCGGACTAAACTGACGTACATCCAGGGGGATGGCATCATCATTCATATCCTTCAGCACCAGCCATGAACGTAATAAATTAACTGCACCATACCCTTGTTCAGCCGCCTGATAACCTTCCAGCGGCTCGGCTCCGGTAATTAATGCCTGATAAACTGCCATGGTATCATGGTTGTATAATTTATGTGTGACCGCATCCATTAACAAAGCAATGGCTCCCGCCACATGCGGTGCTGCCAGACTGGTACCTTCATCCAAACGATAAGGGGTCCCTGCCCACATTGGATAAGTCGACACGGCATTTCC
>JAAYBS010000113.1 GCA_012718855.1 Syntrophomonadaceae bacterium | reverse complement strand
CCTCCTGCATATATGGAACGGGGAGTAATATCAACCGTGGTGGCCAGATAAATTAGCTTATCCCAGGCAATAACCCCATTACCTCCGGCAGTATAAATCAAATAAGAAATTGAGGGATTACGAAAAGCAAAATCAGTCCCCAGATTAGGCACTCCCAGCATAACCAGGCGGCGCACATCATTGCGATAAGCAGTTGCAGACATATTGGACATATAAATTCGGGCGGCAATTCCACCCTTGCTATGGGCTACCACATCAACGGTTTCACTACCGGTAAGCTGCTTGATGCGGTCAATAGAGTCCGCCAACTGCATAGCCTGATAAAAATTATCCCCGTGTGAATGGGAAAAAGTTATGGAAAAAACCCGATACCCCAGCGATACCAACTGCTGCTGCAAACCGGTATAACCCATATCCCATAAATTAGTATAGGAGGTAGCATCCAATCCGGCACCATGTACCAGCAGTACCGGCACCTTATGGCGGTTGCTGTTCCAGCCGCGGGCATAATGAAGCAAGTAAGCATCCGATGCCGGAAAACGAGTGCCAAAATGGTTAATTATATCCGGGTCCAGCTGGCAATTTACCTCGCAAAAAACTTCCTTAACACCTGCCAGAGAGTCTACATGACGCAGCTCAACCTTCTCCCAATATTGATTGCTATGCGGGACTACTATGCGGGGATTATATAAAAAACTAAGCGCATCATCCTTATTAATCATACCAGGCGGCCTCCAAAAACATATCCTGTATTATAGTTTACCAGATTAACCGGACCCCAACACCTCACGAATACCAAGCGGTGCAAAATGAATCTGAAAAAGATATAATGAGAACATGAAAAATCCTTAGATAGAAAGGAACCAAAATGATTAAACTGAGTAAATTTGAAATGATAGAAGGACAGCCCAATGAAACCCAGATTGAAGAATGGGTGCAAACTTACTTTTTCAACCTCATGAACATCCTTAATGGATTCTTTGCCCATGTGGACATACAGGAAGCATACACCCGCTTTAAAAGCGTTCCTTTTGAACAATTGGTAAGAGACGAGCTGGAAGATGAACAAGAGCAGATAATCAACCTGGCTGTGACTAAAATCATAGAACTATATGAAGCGGAAGTCTCATTTATGGAATCCTACCTGGAAATTTGATCGCTATTCCAAACTTTAAAAACCTATAAATCGGCATAGTCACATTATTTCATAATATGTCGTTATAATGGGACTATTAATACAATATGTCGAGTGATAAAATAACAACTAACGCATAAATATTTATCCTATGAATAAGTACTCGGAGAAAGGACAAAACAACTATGAAAAAATGCTCTACCTGCAGCAAAGACTTTCCTGAACCCACATTAAAGAAAATGGTACAAATAATTGATCGCAAGGCTTACCTTCATTACATATGTCCGGCCTGCCAGTCGGTAATGCTAAACAACCCCAACTACTACTACCTGACCGAAGAAAAACCCAAAAAGAAATAAAAATAAAAGACAAATCCCCCGCGATACGGGGGATTTTTAAACTAGCCTCTCACTTGACGCTCACCCATTTGCCTGTTATCATCTACTTGTCAAACCAATAAGCCGATGTGGCTCAGTGGCAGAGCAGCTGATTCGTAATCAGCAGGTCGGCGGTTCAAATCCGCCCATCGGCTCCAGATGAAAATAAGTAACCGCGCAAACTGCGCGGTTTTTTGTTTACTCTATTGTTTAGTATTTTTACTTTTTACTGCAATGTT
>JAAYBS010000112.1 GCA_012718855.1 Syntrophomonadaceae bacterium | reverse complement strand
CAACCTGGTAGAGGCACAGGCTGAATCCGAAGGCATATTTACTGCCAAAGCAGCGGGAATAGTAGCCGGAATAACAGTAGCCCGGGCAGTCTTCCATTATTTGGACCCTGAAACCGAATTTACAGCCCTGATTGATGACGGCCAGGCAGTGGCAGCAGGTGATTCTATTGCCCGGGTAAAAGGTAAGACTCGGGTACTATTGACCGGTGAGCGTTCAGCCCTGAATTTTATGCAGCGCATGTCCGGAATTGCTACCCGTACGCATAACATGGTGGAGCTGATTCGTTACCAGAAAGCCCAGATCGTTGACACACGTAAAACTACTCCCGGACTTAGAAGGCTGGAGAAATATGCAGTAATGATGGGAGGAGCACGTAACCATCGGTTTGGACTTTATGACGGTGCTATGATCAAGGATAATCATATCAAAGCAGCTGGAGGTATACTCAAGGCCGTAACCACCCTGCGAGCCCAAATTCCTCACACTATAAAAATTGAAGTTGAAGTGGAAAATCTGGAACAGCTCCAGGAAGCTCTGGAAGCCAAGGTTGATATAATCATGTTGGACAATATGGACACGGAAACCATGAAAAAAGCGGTGGAGATAGTTAATGGCAAGGCCTTGCTGGAAGCTTCGGGCGGCATCAATGAGCAAACCATAGTAGAAGTTGCCAAAACCGGAGTAGACTTTATCTCCATCGGTGCCTTGACCCACTCGGTTACCAGCCTTGATATCAGTTTTAACTTGGTGGATTGAACTGACTTATTATTTAAGGATTTATACTTTTACGGCAGTTAACCCTGTGTTATTATTTAGGTTAACTAATAAATTGCAAAGGGGTATACTGCATGACCTTGTCAACCCAGGAACTGGTTGAGGCAGCCCTGTTTACTGCCATTATGTGTATTTTGACCGTTATTGTAAGAATGCTGCAGCCGGTAGTCGTTATTCCTTTCAGTTTGCAACCGCTGGTGATGTTATTGGCGGCCATAATGCTCTCCCCGCGGGGAGTATTTTTAAGTATGCTGGCCTACCTGTTGTTAGGATTGATTGGTCTGCCGGTATTTTCCCTGCCTCCCTATGGAGGGCCAGCCTATATATTAGTACCGTCATTTGGTTTCCTGCTGGCATTTCCCATAGCCGGATGGGTGCAGTCGCGTCTTATACGCCGAACCAGCGGACTGATTTATTTTGCTGCTGGGGTAGTGGCTATTGTAATATATTATTTAATTGGATTACCTTACATGTACTTTATTCTTAATTTTTATCTGGGCCGCACCATCGATGTCTTACAGATAATAAAAATCGGTTTTCTGCCCTTTATTACATTCGATTTGCTCAAGGCCGGGGCAGCAGCCTGGCTGGCTTTGGAGACAGGCAGGAGATTAGGAATCAGCAGAGAAAATAATCGGTTACGGACTTAACTAAATGGAGGGTAGAAAGAAATGATTCTGGTTTTTGATGTGGGCAACACCAATATTGTAGTAGGAGTTTATAACGGAGAAGAACTATTGACGCACTGGCGGCTGCGGACGGATACCATGCGTACCAGTGACGAGTATGGCATACTGCTTACGGCTCTGTTCGGTTATAATCATCTGGATAAAGAAGAAATCAAAGCGGTAGTAATATCTTCGGTAGTTCCAAGTCTCATGATGGAATTGGAAATGATGAGTGAAACCTATTTTCACTGTAAACCGTTGGTGGTGGGGCCAGGCATAAAAACCGGGTTGGCCATAAAATATGAAAACCCCCGCGAAGTCGGGGCCGACCGGGTAGTAAATGCGGTAGGCGCATACAATAAATATGGTGCTCCACTGATAATCATCGACTTTGGTACGGCTACAACTTTCTGTGTAATCAATGAACGGGGTGAATATCTGGGTGGTGCAATTGCACCGGGAATTCGTTTATCAACCGAAGCTCTGGTTTCCCGAGCTGCCAAACTGCCCCGAGTCGAACTAATCCGGCCCAAAAGCATTATTGGTCGTAATACCGTAGCCAGCATGCAATCCGGAGTAATCTTTGGTTTCGTAGGTCAGGTCGAAGGAATTGTTAACCGCATAAAACAGGAAATAGGATGCAATCCGCAGGTTATTGCCACCGGGGGACTGGCGGAAACTGTGGCTGGTGAAACCGATGTAATTGACCTGGTCGATGAGTTTTTAACCCTGGATGGTCTGCGCCTTATTTATGAAATCAATCGAGGGTAACCATGTTCAAAATTGGTGATGTATGTATAGATAATGCGGTAATCGCTGCCCCTATGGCGGGAGTAACCGACCGGGCCTTTCGCATCATACTGAAATCATTTGGGGCCGGTCTGGTAGTGAGCGAAATGATAAGCGATATGGGACTGGTGCATCAGCAGGAAAGGACCCTGCGCATGGTTGATATTTCCGGAGAAACGCCACCGGTCGCGGTGCAAATCTTCGGTTCCCAACCGGAACCCATGGCTATAGCTGCCCGTCAGGTGGAAAACAGCGGCGCAGCCATAATAGATATAAATATGGGATGCCCTACCCCCAAAATTGTGAAAAATGGTGAGGGTTCAGCCTTGATGCGGGACATTCCTCATAGTCGCAAGATTATTCGTGCGGTAGTTGATGCTGTCAAAGTGCCGGTTACGGTAAAAATGCGTCTGGGTTGGGACACAGAAAATACAAACTGTTTGGAACTGGCGCAGGCTGCACAGGAGGAAGGTGCAGCAGCAGTAACCCTTCATGCCCGTACGCGGGACCAATATTACTCCGGCACAGCAGATTGGAATTATATTCGGCAAATTAAACAGCATCTGACCATTCCGGTAATCGGTAACGGAGATATTTGGAGTGCAGAAGATGCGCTGCGTATGAAAGAAGAGACTGGCTGTGATGCAGTCATGATTGGCCGTGCAACTATGGGCAACCCCTTCATTATTCGTGAAAGTGTGGCCCTGCTGGAAAAAAATCTTCCCCTCGAACCTCCCACTGCAGAAGAACGCATCTCCACGGCTATAAAACATCTGGAACTGGTTTGTGAGTTCAAAGGTGAAGCTGTAGGGGTAAGGGAGATGCGCAAACACTTTTCCTGGTACATAAAAGGCATGCGCGGTGCCGCCCGCCTGCGCGAAGAAATAAACCGTGCCACCACCCGCCAGCAGCTAATCGATCTCATCAGCGTTTTAATGGACGTGGATAACGCGGATTAACGCTGATTCCCGCTGTTTTTTCTAACACAGATTTATTTTTTATTTTAATATTGCGTCAGGTTATTTATAGTGAGAATTATTTGTTATTAACAAGGAAATTTTAAAAATTTATAACCTGACCAACCTGACTTTGTCTGACTTGACCTGATTTTATAAAAATTAAAAAATAACCGTCAAGCCCCTCTTTCATGAACTCTTAGCAGTTGTCATCCTTCGCTTCGCTCAGAGTGACATATTTAAGAAATTATAAAATTATAAAAAATTATATTATATAACCGTCAGGTTCAGTCGGAAATAGTCAGGTCTAGTCAGATTCTAAAAATTATAAGACTATCTCATAACCAGAATCTTACTCGCCATAAATCCGCTAACTCCGATACAATTAAAAAAAATCCCTCTTCGAGGACTTCTTATGCTCCACCTAAAAGGTTCTGCAATTAATGTTGCTGCGAAAATCCCTTAAAATCCGCGTAATCCGCGTCTATTAATTGCTTACAACTTGTCATCCCTATCTGCAGGTGATAAAATATTGCCAGAGTTGTACACAAAACTGTGCAAGAGGTTTGTAATGGAAATTTACCGGGTTCAGGACAAAATTATCAGCTGGCAGAAAATCGAACGCACCCTGCAAAAAGCCTTGCAATTAAGAACCAGAGGCTTTTCTCAGCAGGAAGTAGCAGATCGTTTGCAAATTGACCGCACCTTTATATCACGTCTGGAAACTATAGGAGAAATACGCAAAGGCCAATCTATAGCCTTTATCGGCTTTCCTATTGCCAATAAGGATGAAATTCAGACCCTGCTGGAAAAAGCCGGCGTTGAATTTATTATGATCATGAGTGAACAGGAACGGCTGGATTTTGTTAATTTACGCAGTGGTAAAGAATTAATGAACGAAATGATGGACCTGATTGCTCAGGTCAGAGCTTATACGACTGTAATTCTGGTCGGTTCTGATGAACGTCTCAGACTGCTGGAAGGCATTCTCGATGCCCAGATTATTTCCATAGAAATTGGAGAATCACCTATTACTGAAGACAAGTGGCTGGAACCCACTTTGTTGCAAAAAGCTCTGAGATCAGTAAAAAATGCCCGCTAATTTGAAAGGAAATTAACATACAAAAGCACTTAAGGAGGAATCAATTTGAAACATATTGTCAGTGTCAGCCTCGGTGCAGCTAAACGGGACCATGCTTTTGAAACTGATTTTATGGGAGAACAATTTCGCATTGAACGTATTGGAACTGATGGCGACTGGGATAAAGCCATTCAGTTAATCAGGGATCTGGACGGAAAAGTTGATGCCTTTGGTATGGGGGGCATAGACCTTTATATCTATATTGCCGGCAAGCCCTATATAATAAAAGATGCCAAACGCCTGGTGGCTGAGGCACGTAAAACTCCGATGGTGGATGGCAGCGGGCTAAAAAACACGCTGGAACGCAAATGCATATTGGATATTCAAAATGAAGGAATTATGGATTTGCGCGGGAAAAAAGTCCTGATGGTATGCGGAGTTGACCGTTTTGGTATGGCCGAGGCCTTCAGCGAAGTTGGAGCCAAACTTACGCTGGGAGACTTTATTTATACGCTGGGATTACCCATGCCGCTGAATTCCCTTAATACGCTTAAATTTTTCGGACGCATGGCAGCGCCTTTTGTAGTTAACATGCCCTTTGATAAACTCTATCCTACTGGAAGTCAGCAGGAAGTCATAATTCCGAAACACTCCAAATATTATTATAATGCCGAGGTTCTGGCCGGAGATTTCCTCTACATTCGCCGTTATTTACCGGAAAAATTAAACGGTCAGGTGATAATAACCAACACTACTACCGCAGAAGACATGAAAATGCTCAAAGAGCGGGGAATCAGTAAAGTTATTACCACTACTCCGGATATGGGGGGTCGCTCCTTTGGCACCAATGTAATTGAAGCCTTGATGATTACATTGATGGGTCGGCCACTTAATCAGATTGCAGCGGAGGATTATTATGCCATGCTAAAAGAATTGAACTTTAAGCCCGGAGTAGTAGACCTGAGTAAACTGGATGCTTAATCTGGATTTTGCTTTCTTTAATTTAATAGAACAGGACCGACAGGGGCTAATCTACCGGAAATATTTTTTGGACAGGTTGGCCCCATTAATATTTACTCCCCGTATCCAGCGACTCATAGAAGTTCCGGGTCTGGGTGCCGGCTGCAACATTCATCTGCCGCTGGGGGGAGGAAACTTTATGAACATGCATAAAGAAATACGGGGACAGATGATGGATAAAACCCGGGACATTTTGCAGGAATTGAACATTAGCGAACTGGCGGTTGACCGGCGTCTGAAGCAAAATTTACAGCCCTGGTCAAAAAAGCTTTCCCTGTTGTTTGGCGATCAGTTTATTAAAGCCCTGGCCTACACTTTTATTAAAGAGAGTATAGAACGAAACGCGGTAAGAAAGATTATACTGATAGGAGAAATGGCGGGTGCTGAAGATTTACTGGAAACGGTTACCACCTTTCGGGTGCCAATTTCCATTCAAACTAATGTGCCGGCCAATTACGAATTAATGACTTATCGACTCCTGTATGAGAAAGGATGTGCTATCAGCAACAGCTTTATTAAACCCCAGGAATGGAAGCATGGTGATGTAGTTATTGCCTTTGACGGGGTATCATCCCGGTTTTCGATGGTGGCCCCAGGTATATGTTACCGCTCCCTGACTTATGAAACGCAAAATCTGGCCCCGGAACTGGAAGCTTATCTTGACCGCGGCGGAATTAATCCGCAATTGGGTACGCTGGCTCCAATTCTGGAAAGTTGTTTACTTCCAGCAGGAGAAATGCTTCCCAATAGCGAACATCAACTAAATTATCAATATACGTTTCTGACCATACAACAACGTGGTCAGCAAATGGGGCTGTGGGAGCACTTTCTTGACAAGGCCTGAACAGGTATTTATAATACCTTAAAGGAAAAGAACAGGTTATCCTTGCATGGGTAACGATAAGATGATCTTAAGCGAGCCGGGTCTCGCTTTTTGAAGTTATTTAGATAGGGGAGATATCATGACGGACGAAAAAGAAGTCCTGCTGACTAAAGAAGGGCTTGACAAATTGGAAACTGAGCTCGAGTTTCTGAAATCAGTCAAACGTGAAGAAGTAGCCGAGCGTATCAAGCAGGCAATTGCCTTTGGAGATATATCTGAAAACTCCGAATATGAAGATGCCAAAAATGAACAGGCTTTCATTGAAGGGCGTATTATTACTCTGGAACAAACCCTGAAAAAAGCCCGCCTTATGGAAGACAACGAAATTCGTACCGATGTTGTTTCCCTGGGTTCCAAAGTGAGATTAAAAGAAATGAAATCCGGTCGCGAGTTTAATGTTACGGTAGTATCATCAGTGGAATGCAAACTGCGAGACGGAAAAATTTCGGATGAGTCTCCGGTAGGACGCGCGGCCATGGGCAAGAAAGTTAATTCAGTATTTCAGGCCGAAACCCCGGCGGGTGTTTTAAAATATAAAATACTGAAAGTGGAAAAATAATTTAAGGACTACATTACAATTCGCACAGCACAGCGGCCGCAGGTGAGCTGTTGTGCTGTGTTTTTTGAGGAAGTGTTTATTTGATGGCAGATCAGGAAATCACCAATGTTGAACTAAATGAACTTAAAAAGGTAAGACGGGAAAAACTGCAGGAACTGCGGGAAATGGGGGTTGAACCCTTTGGACAAAGATTTGAACGTACCGCCATGACCGGGGAAATCCATGCCCAATTTGACCAGATGGAAGCTAAAACGGTTCGCATTGCCGCGCGTATTATGTCCAAACGCAGACATGGGAAAGCCGGTTTTGCCGATATTACCGATATAAGCGGAACCATACAGCTTTACTTTCGCAAAGAAGATGTGGGTGAAGAACGCTACGAACTGTTTAAGAAGCTGGACATAGGCGACATATTAGGTATAGAAGGCGAAGTATTCCGTACTCAAAAGGGTGAAATCAGCATTCATGTACGCGACTTTACATACCTGTCCAAATCCCTTAATCCTCTGCCGGAAAAATGGCACGGACTAAAAGATGTTGAACTTCGCTACCGGCAACGCTATGTGGACCTGATTGTAAACCCCGAGGTAAAAGATGTATTTATGAAACGCAGCCGTTTCATCAAGGAAATGCGTAACTACTTGGACAACCGTGGTTTTCTGGAAGTGGAAACCCCGATGATGCAGCCTATTGCCGGGGGAGCTACTGCACGCCCGTTTATAACCCATCACAATGCACTGGACATTGATCTCTACCTGCGTATTGCTCCGGAACTATATCTTAAGCGTCTTATAGTAGGCGGCCTGGAAAAAGTCTATGAAATCAACCGCAACTTCCGAAATGAAGGTATTTCAACCCGCCATAATCCGGAATTTACCATGCTGGAAATATATCAGGCCTATGGCGACTATGAAGTAATGATGGAGCTTACCGAAGACCTGATATCTGCCGTAGTGGAAAAAGTAACCGGTTCCATGCAGGTGGAATTTGAGGGAACCACCATCGATTTTAAACCCCCATGGAAGCGGGTGCCGATGCTGGAAGCTATCCGTGAACATACCGGGCTGGACTTCACTACTATTTTAGATGATGAAGCTGCCAGACAGGCGGCGCAAAGCGTTAACCTGGAGGTTAAAGAGTCTACTCCCCGCGGAGAAATAATCAATGAAATCTTTGAAACCTTTGTGGAAGAAAAACTGGTACAACCTACTTTTATATATGGTCATCCGGTGGAAATTTCACCTCTGGCCAAGCGTAATGTGGAACATCCGGAATTTACCGACCGCTTTGAGGTATTTATCATGCAGCGGGAAATTGCCAATGCCTTTTCCGAACTCAATGACCCTATTGATCAGCGGGAACGGTTTGTAAAACAGGTACAAAAACGCGCCGGCGGCGACGCCGAAGCCCACATGATGGATGAGGACTACCTGAATGCTCTGGAATACGGCATGCCTCCCGCCGGAGGACTGGGAATCGGTATCGACCGCCTGATAATGCTGGTCACCAACTCATCCTCCATCCGTGACGTAATCCTCTTCCCCACCCTGCGCCCGAAAACCGAGTAGGTTAGAGGGGAATAATAGACGCAGATAGCGCGGATTTTGATTAATTTAATAATGAGCAATGGTGTTTATAGAAAGTCAGGTT
>JAAYBS010000111.1 GCA_012718855.1 Syntrophomonadaceae bacterium | reverse complement strand
TATCAGCGGGTTAAAGGGTTAAGTTATCTGGCCGGAATACCGCTGTTGTTAGCCTGTATAATTATATTTATCTATTTAAAGGGGAACCCGGCAGCATCTCAACCCATGTTTTTTAGCTTTACATTTCCCCCGGGGGCGGGAATTAATTTTATGGTGGGAGGTTCTATAGCCGGGGCCATAGTTGCTTCTGATTTTTCCCGCTATACACGCAGCCATGCCCATAATGCGGCCGGTACTTTTATCGGAGTATTTTTCCCATCAGTTTTTTTAGGAATGATGGGAATGCTAAGTTACGTAATAACCGGAGACTGGAACCCTTTGCAGATTTTTAACCATCTGATCTGGTTGAGCCTGCCGTTTATATTATTAAGTGCCTGGACTACCAATGATAACCTGCTTTATTCATCAGGGCTGGCCCTGTCAAATATTCTGCCGGGATTAACCCGCTGGCAGAATACGCTTTGCTGTGCAATTGCAGGTATTGCCATGGCCTTGATGGGGATAACCGGACATCTTCAAACCTGGCTGAACATACTGGTGGTAATTATAGCCCCCTTGTTGGGTGTCTTTCTGGCTCATCAACTGGTGGTTAAAAAAGCCTGGCCCGGCAGGATAAACTATTGGGCCTTGCTGGCAACTTTAACTGGAATCATATCGGCATGCATCATACCCGAATACTTTATATCATCTCTATTTAGTATATTAATTGCGGGAATAGTTTATATTAAATTAATTTGGATCAGTGCTAAATTTGGAATATCTGGTTTGACATGATCAACAATTTTTCGGATAATAATGACAATGTAATAAAATTCTCCGAGATTAAAAACCTAAGGCTGATAGCTAAGGATTTTAATCCGATAGGGTGTATCGGGAAACGGATACGCCTCCCGTTGGAAAGGAGATGAGGCTGGATTTAAAACTAATAGCGGTTCTGGTTTGCTTACGCAGACGGGACCCTTTTTTGTGTCTATTTTTAGGTGAATATTAAACCAGGAGGGATTGGAATGAAGTTAAAAGGTAAAAAACTGTCACTAGTATTGGCATTAATATTAGTATTTGTGATGACTGCGGTAGTAGGATGCGGTCAGAAGGAACCTGCAAATCCTGCTCAAAATGCTGCACCCCCGGCGGCCAAGGAATTAAAACTGGCTACTACGACCAGTACGGAAGACTCCGGACTGTTGGATGTATTACTTCCCGAGTTTAAGAAAGATACCAATTATGACGTAAAAGTTATTGCTGTTGGTACTGGACAGGCTATCGAAATGGGAGAAGCCGGTGATGTTGATGTTATCCTGGTTCACTCCCGGGCAGCTGAGGATAAATTTGTTGCAGACGGTTTTGGTGTTGATCGCCGTGATGTAATGTATAATGACTTCATTATCATTGGACCGGCAGAAGATCCGGCCGGTATCAAGGGTCAGACTGATGTACTGGCTGCCTTTAAAGCCATTGCTGAAAAGCAGGCACTATTTGTCTCCAGAGCAGATGATTCCGGAACTGATAAAAAAGAAAAAGGTATATGGGAAAAAGCAGCAATTAAACCATCCGGGGCATGGTACATAGAAGCCGGACAGGGCATGGGAGATACCTTCCGTATGGCTGATGAGAAAAAAGCTTATACCCTGATTGACCGGGCTACATATTTGGCGTTAAAGGACAAGTATAATCTGGAAATCGTAGTTGAAGGAGACAAGGCATTATTTAATCCTTACGGCGTTATTCCTCTTAATCCGGAAAAATTCCCGCAGGTTGATTACGAAGGAGCAACCAAATTTGCTGAATGGCTGACATCCGAAAAAGGACAAAAGATGATTGGTGAATTTGGAAAAGATAAATATGGACAATCGTTGTTTATACCTGATGCAAAATAGATGATAGTATTTTAGTAGGAATATTAGCAGGAGGACTGGCGTGGAAATTTTTGTACAGGGATTCAAGGAAGGACTTTATTTAATCTGGCAACTAGATGAAGAAATACTTCAAGTAACCTTGCTTTCACTACAAGTATCGCTTACGGCATTAATCCTGTCGGCCATAATAGGGATACCCAGCGGGGCAGCTCTGGCCTTAAAAAATATTCCTGGTAAAAGAATAATTTTAAATATTATTTATACACTAATGGGCCTGCCGCCAGTTCTGGCAGGCCTATTGGTGTATTTATTTCTTACTTATCGTGGACCCCTGGGCGAGTATCAACTGTTATTTACCCCGACTGCCATGGTAATAGCCCAGGTACTGCTGGCAGCACCGATTGTTTGTGGTTTAACTGCCCGGGCAGTAATGGCCTTGAATCAGGAGGTATATGATACGGCTGCTACCCTGGGAGCATCACGGCGTCAAGCGGCCAGGACTATTATTCGTGAATCCCGGATCGGAATTGTAGCTGCATTGAGCACCGCACTGGGCAGAGTTATTGCCGAGGTCGGAGCGGTAATGCTGGTAGGGGGTAATATTCGCTGGAGTACCCGGGTTCTGACTACTTCGATAGTCTTGGAAACCCGTATGGGGAATTTCAGTACAGCCATAGCTATTGGTATAATTCTTTTAACTATATCCTTTCTTATAAATATGTTTATACTTACATTGGAAAAGAGGACTTTTCGTTATGACAACACCATTCAAATTACATAATATTATCAAAAGATACGGAGAACGAGAGGTTCTTAATGTAGACCAGCTTTCCATAGAGGGCGG
>JAAYBS010000110.1 GCA_012718855.1 Syntrophomonadaceae bacterium | reverse complement strand
TCAAAATTGGCAGGGTGAATTTGATATATTGGTAGAAGGTAAACCCTGTACCTTTATGCACCGTATTGGCCCATTAAAAGAAAATGACCATACGGTAGCTATGATAATTATATCAACTGATATAACCAAACTGGTGGAAGCGCGTCAAAAAGCAGAGGCGGCTAATTTCGCCAAAAATCAATTTATCGCTAATATGAGTCATGAACTGCGTACGCCTATGATCGGTATTCTGGGTTCAGTAGATTTATTGGAACATAGCAGGTTAAATAGTGGACAAGCTGATAATATTCAAATAATCAGAGAATGTGGTGAACATTTGTTGCAATTGATTAACGATATCCTGGACCTGTCTAAAATTGAAATTGGTCTCTTTGAACTTTCTCCCCAATCGTGTAAAATTAGCGACCTAATTTTTAAAACTATTAATATCATTAACCCCATGCTAAGGGAAAATGGGTTGAGCATTAACGTAAATTTTGACCCATCTATCCCAGAACTAATCCTTATTGATCAAGTAAAACTACGTCAGGTAATTATGAATCTACTGTATAATGCAGTTAAATTCACCTTCTGTGGTGGTATTACCGTTGATTGCAAACGAGTAAAAGTACTGGATGGAAAAGATCAGCTTTTAATAGAAATATCCGATACCGGAATTGGTATAGCCCAGGATCAACTTGAAATAATATTTAATCCCTTTACCCAGGTAGATAATTCAGCTTCCCGTAATTTTGGGGGTACCGGACTGGGATTATACATTTGTAAACGTTATATTGAAATCATGGGAGGTTACCTGGGAGTAGAAAGTCGGGAGGGCGAAGGGACCACTTTTTTCATGTATCTTCCCCTGGTGGAATGCAGCACTGATATAGCTGTAAATAGCTCCGAAAAATCTGATAAGATCTATTGGCTAAATGATTCAATATCGACTAACTTAAATATTATTAACGTTCTATTGGTAGATGATAATGATCTTAATCGCAGAACCATTGCTCAGTTGCTGCATAATTATGGTTTTCAGGTTACCATGGCATCAAATGGCGTAGAATGCCTTAAGTTGATGCAACAAAATCATTTTGAAGTTGTTTTACTGGATATGCAGATGCCGATAATGGATGGATATGAAACGGCAACATTAATTCGTGACTCCCAAATTGCTCCTGATACAGTGGTAATTGCCATGACAGCCCATGCGCTTAACGGTGATCGGGAAAAGTGCCTGCAGGCAGGTTGTAATGCTTATATAGCCAAGCCATTTCGTTCTGAGGAACTGGTAGAATTAATCAACCAATGCCTGAATAAAATTCCCGCTAATAAATCAATAAGTCATGACTTTTTGAATAACCTGATTCCTGAATTTATTTCCCTGTTAGGTGAATTATTGGATGAATTGAATCAAGCAATAATTAATAATGATCTTAAGAAAATAAAGAGTTTGTGTCACGATATAAAAGGTACAGCCGGCATGTATGGTTTTATGCAAATCTCCCGTCAGGCAGCCCTTATTGAACAAGCCTGCAACGATTCCGGTTCCAGTCGTATAAAACAATTAACCGGGCAGTTACTTGACGATTATCAGTGTTTAAGCTCCCGGGTGGGATAAATGGCAGGTTAATAAGCCTGGATAGTATAAATATTATAAATAAAAAAGTAAACCTATCTAATCAGACTCAAAAAGCTCTTTACTGTTCAAGTTTATCTGCTTTTCTTAATGCCGAATGATCGCGACCGGTGTAATAATTGTACCAGGCCGAAGTTTGATATAAATCCCAGTTAACCGGAGGTATATATGATTTTTCCAGCTGTTCTTCTTCATTATACTTCTTAAGATTTGCATAGGCTTTAACCCAGATACATTTCTTTTCATTGGGAAAAACCTCACACCAGCCATCATAACTCCCGCCGCAGGGACCATTACGTTGATTTTTCGGACATTGGGACATGGGGCATAGGTAAGCAATATCCAACAACGCGCAATCTCCACAATCCCTGCATTCATTCCCCGTAACTTTGAGGAAATGTTCAAATCTATATTTCCGCGGATTTTTCATCCCATGGTAATAGCGTGACATTACCGGGAAAAGATTTTTATCGGGGGTAAAAAACAAATGATGAAATAAACGCATCAAACGGTAATTCATACCCACAGGATAATCAAGCGGCAGGTTAGTGCGATTAACCGGTTTATCAGTATTCAGACCGGTATTAAGGTCTTTTTCAAAATAATAAAAGCCATCCGGTTGTGGATAATCAAACTCAGGTATCAGCTTCATCCAATCAGCACTAAGTTCTTCGCCTTTATCAATAATATATTTAACCTGTTCATATTTTATATTATGGCCTCCCAGATGTACTCCATCAAAACCCATGCCTTTCATAAAAGCATACATTTTGGCAGCACGAAGCAAGCGTGCACTTACGCCTTTATCTTCAGCAGTTTTCTCCTGATCAAGTTCAGATAGAAGTTTATCGGTTACCACACTGCCGGGTAATTGGTTGGAGTTCATCATTTTGGCGGCTCCAAACGGCAGAATATAGATATTTCCTATTACCGGTATATCAGGATTAAGGCTCCTGATAAATTTTAAAACCTCATGGAATTTACGGGCATCAAAACCTACTTGGGTTACAATAAAACTGGCTCCATTATTAATTTTTTTGCTCAGTTTATAATATTGCAGCAATAATTCAGCTTCGGTAGCTTTAAAGGGTGAAACTACCGCACCCGCATAAAAATCACCCGGTTGATGATTAATTACTCCCTTGGGTTCGATTATTTCCAGGCCTTTATTCATTTCACCTATCAGGTTCAAAACATGAACCGGATCCAGATCAAAAACTGATTTGGGCCGACCCTGAAAGCCACTGGTAGGGTAATCGCCGGTCATTACCAAAAGGTTTCTTATACCGGCCCGATCCATCGCATACAGTTCAGATTCAATCTGGTTGCGATTTTTGTCTTTACAAGTAAAATGAACCAACGGTTCCATGCCCAGCTTTGATACTTCCAATCCCAGATAAGTTGCTGACATAGCCGGTCTGCCACCCGGGTTATCAGTAATGGTCAGGGCATGAATTATACCATCTCTGGCGGCCTGTTCTGCTGCAATGAGAACATTTTCCTGAGATTTTTCATGAGCTCCCCTGCCGGGTACCAATTCCCAGGTTACCGAAAATATGTTTTTATCCAGTAACGATTGCTTGAATTTGTTGTTAATTCTATTTCTCCTCCCCCGAAAACAGCGATGAACCAAGGGTAACCAGTAGAACCGTCCCCCTGGTTACCCTAAGACATATTCTTTATCAGCTCATCAGCAAATTGCGAGCATTTAACTTCGGTGGCACCCTCCATAAGGCGGGCAAAATCATAAGTTACTACTTTGCTTTTAATGGTTTTTTCCATAGCAGAGATAATTAGATCGGCAGCTTCATGCCAGTTCATATGGCGCAGCATCATCTCCGCTGAAAGAATAACTGAGGAAGGATTTACTTTGTCCAATCCGGCATACTTGGGAGCAGTGCCATGGGTAGCTTCAAATATGGCATGTCCGGTTACATAGTTGATATTGGCTCCCGGAGCTATACCAATACCCCCAATTTGTGCTGCCAGAGCGTCAGAAATATAATCGCCGTTCAGATTCAACGTAGCTACTACATCAAATTCAGCTGGACGCGTCAATACCTGCTGCAGGAATATATCAGCTATAGCATCCTTAATAATTATTTTGCCTTCAGCTTCGGCAGCCTGTTGAGCCGCATCTGCTGCTTTGGCACCTTCTTTTTCCTTAATACGGTCGTATTGATCCCAGGTAAATACTTTATCACCGTATTCTGTTTCTGCCAATTCATAACCCCATTGTTTAAAAGCGCCTTC
Source organism: Syntrophomonadaceae bacterium (assembly GCA_012718855.1). Taxonomy (GTDB): domain Bacteria; phylum Bacillota; class Syntrophomonadia; order Syntrophomonadales; family Syntrophomonadaceae; genus JAAYBS01. The sequence continues at coordinate 12,445 of JAAYBS010000110.1, read as the reverse complement.
AGTATATTTCATGATGTTACCCTTATGCACCAGAGTTACACTCTGGCGGGATTCGTTAATGGCATATTCTATGGCTGCTCTGACTAATCTTTTCGTACCTTCTTCAGATACTGGCTTAATTCCCAGGCCAGAACTTTCCGGAAAACGGATTTTGGTTACTCCCAGTTCTTCCTGCAGAAATTTAATGAGTTTTTCTGCTTCCGGAGAATCTTTGGCATATTCAATACAAGCATATATATCCTCGGTGTTTTCACGGAAAATTACCATCTCAACCAATTCCGGATGTTTCACCGGTGAAGGTACTCCTTCAAAATAATGAATAGGGCGCAAACAGGTATATAGGTCAAGTTCCTGGCGCAGTGCCACATTTAATGACCTGATACCTCCACCAATAGGGGTAGTCAGAGGGCCTTTAATAGCAATAAGATATTCCCTGATAGTATCCAGGGTTTCAGCTGGTAACCACTCTCCGGTTTGGTTAAAGGCTTTTTCGCCAGCCAGTACTTCTTTCCAGATAATCGCGCGTTTACCCTGATAGGCTTTTTCCACTGCGGCATCAATTACCCGGGAAGCGGCTGCCCATATATCCGGTCCGGTCCCATCTCCTTCAATAAAAGGAATAACAGGATGATCAGGAACCTGTAACTTGCCATTTTGAATAGTTATCCTGCCTTGCATTTATAAGTCCTCCTAAATTAATTAATATTTCTTAAGCTTTTCTTTTTGATATTCTTCATATATATACATGAGTTCCTTGTCAAACAAGCTGCGTTTGGCTTTAATTGACATTTCCCTTACGCGGGCCAAAATTTCTTTGGCTTCTACTTCATTAAGTTCAATGCCATACTCTTTCGTAAATTTTGATTTTACAGCTGCTGTACCAGAATGTTTACCAATAACAATCTGCCTTTCCAGACCTACTTCTTCCGGTGAAAAAACTTCATAGGTAAGAGGATTCTTTAAAACTCCGTCTCCATGAATTCCTGACTCATGAGCAAAGATATTTGACCCTACTATTGGTTTACATACCGGTAAATCTCTTCCTGAGGCCTGGGCTACATATTGGGCAACTTCCCTAAATAAAGTAGTATCATAGGGGGAATTCACCTGCATCAAATACTTAAGCCCCATAATAACTTCCTGCAAACAAGCATTACCGGCCCTTTCTCCCAGACCGTTAACCGTAACCCCTACATAATTGGCTCCGGCATAAATACCCGCCAGTGCATTGGCAGTAGCCATACCAAAATCGTTATGGGTATGCATTTCAATATTGAGACCTACCGCACCAATTAAGGTTTTAATATAACGGTAGGCGGTTAACGGATTCAGAGTACCTACAGTGTCACAAAATCGTAATCGATCGGCACCGTTATGCTTGGCTACCAACGCAAATTCAGTTAAAAAATCCAGTTCTGAACGGGAAGCATCTTCTGCATTAACTGATACATAAAGATTATTATCTTTAGCAAACTTAACTGCGTCAGCCATGCGGTTTAATACATCTTCACGGGTAGTCTGCAGCTTATGCTGGATGTGAATATCTGAAGTTGAAATGGAGATAGCCACTGCGTCAACTCCACAATCTAAAGACTCTTTAATATCAGCTATTACAGCCCGATTCCAGGCCATAATACTGGCATTCAAGCCCATATTGACAATTTGTTTTATGCATTCTTTTTCAGAACCGCCCATTACCGGAATACCGGCTTCAATCTGGTCAATACCTATACGATCTAAATACCTGGCTATCTGTAATTTCTCTTCATTGGTAAATACCACCCCGGCAGTTTGTTCTCCATCCCTCAGAGTAGTATCCACAATATTGACCTTGGCGCCCTCTTCCAAAAACCAGTCACGCCCCATTGGTGTCCACGTCATATTTTCTCCTCACTCCCTGCTTAATCGTTCCTGTAACAACTTATTTACGATGGCAGGATTTGCCTGTCCTCGAGTTGCCTTCATCAACTGACCTACAAAAAAACCAAAGGCCTTTTCTTTACCATTTTTATAATCTTCCACTACCTTGGGATTAGCCGCTACAATATCGTCAATCATAGCTTTTAAAGTATCTTCATCAGAAATTTGTACCAGGCCTTTTTCCTTGATAATCTGCTCAGGTTCTTTGCCGGTAGAAAACATTTCTTCAAAAACCGTTTTGGCAATTTTGCCACTTATGGTTCCCGCGTCAATTAATTTAAGTAATTTTACCATTTCCCCCGGAACCAGACGGCTATCCTCTATTTCCATATTGTTAACATTAAGCAACCGGTTAAGTTCACCCATGATCCAGTTGGACACAATTTTAGGCTGGTTATATTCAGTCACTGCTTCATCAAAAAATTTTAACGTGGCCGGAGTCAAAGTTAATATCGAAGCATCATAATCCGGCAAACCGCAATCGTTAACCAGTCTTTGCCGTGCCTGATCCGGCAGTTCCGGCATACTGGCTGAAACTTCCGCAATCCATTCCTGGCTGACATATACCGGCGCCAAATCCGGGTCCGGAAAATATCTGTAATCCTCCGCATCCTCTTTGGAGCGCATGGCACGGGTAACCTGTTTTTCCTCATCCCAGGTCCGGGTTTCCTGAAATAATTCTTCACCATCTTCGATAGCATTTATTTGTCGACTGGCCTCATATTCAATCGATTTCTCCAGTGCACGGAAAGAGTTCAGATTTTTTATTTCAACTCTGGTACCCAGTTCTTTTTGTCCGCGGGGACGTACTGATACATTGGCATCACATCGTAAAGAACCTTCCTGCATCTTACAGTCCGATACTCCGGCAAAAAGTAATACAGCTCTTAATTTTTCCAAATAGGCTCTGGCTTCCTGAGCACTGCGTATATCCGGCTCGGAAACTATCTCCAGCAACCCCATTCCGCCGCGATTCAGGTCTACCAGTGAATACTCGGTACTGGTAATAGTACCCTGGTGAACCAGTTTTCCGGCATCCTCCTCCAGATGTGCCCGGGTTATGCCGATGCGTTTTTTAGCTCCGTCCACCTCGATATCCAAATATCCGTTTTTACAGATGGGCATATAAAACTGGGAGATTTGATACGCCTTGGGTAAATCGGGATAAAAATAATTTTTGCGGTCAAATCTGCTCATCTCAGCAATTTCACAGTTAAGTGCCAACCCGGTTTTGATACCATATTCAACTACTTTTCGGTTTAGTACCGGCAACGTACCCGGAAATCCGGCGCAACCCGGACAAACCTGGGTATTGGGCTCAGCACCAAACTCTGTGGAACAGGAACAAAAAATCTTGGTTTTGGTTTTTAATTCTACATGAACTTCCAATCCTACGACAATTTCATATTCCCGGTTCATTACCTGTCACCTCCCAGGTTTGGTCTGGCTTTATAATAATCATGAGCTTGTTCAAATGCCAGAGCAGCGTTTAACAGCATTTTTTCCTTAAATGGCTTGCCGATAAGCTGCATGCCTGCCGGTAATCCATCAATAAAACCACAAGGTACAGACATACCAGGTAAACCTGCCATATTTACCGGCACGGTCAAAATATCATTCCTGTAAAGATTTAACAAATCACTCCGAAATTCATCCCGTTGAAAAGCAGTAGTCGGAGTAGTTGGTGTTATGATAATATCATGATTTTCAAATACCCGGGTAAAGTCATCATGAATTAAACGACGAGCTTTCATGGCTTTAAGGTAATAGGTTTCATAATAATCAGCACTTAAAACATAAGAACCCAAAAGTATTCTTAGCTTTACCTCCGCACCAAATCCTGCTGCCCGGCTGTCGGCATATAAATCTGCAACATTATCCGCCTTTACATCCCGTAATCCAAATTGTACCCCGTCATACCTGGCCAGATTAGTACTGGCCTCCGCCCGGGAAATTATATAATAAGCAGGTAAAGCGTATTCACTATAGGGCAAAGAAACTTCTTCCACAATGGCGCCCAGTTGTTCATATTCATGCAGAGCTCTTTTTACCTGCTCAACAATTGCCGTGTCCGTGTTATTCTGGAAATACTCCCGTGGGTAAGCAATTCTTAAACCTTTAATATCTCCTGACAAATCAGCGGTATAATCAGGTACATCAATTTTTACCGAAGTGCCATCCTGGGGGTCATATCCGGCAATAGCGTTAAGTACCAAAGCGCAATCCCATACATCCCTGGTAATAACCCCAACCTGATCAAGTGAAGAAGTATTAGCTATGGCACCAAAGCGGGAAACCAAACCATAAGTTGGTTTCAGGCCTACCAGACCACAATAAGCGGCTGGTTGACGGATAGAGCCACCGGTATCAGTTCCCAGGGAATAAGCCACTTCCCCGGCTGCCACCGCTGCTGCTGAGCCACCTGACGATCCACCTGCCAATCGCTGCAAATCCCACGGATTGGAAGTTGGTTTAAACGCCGAGGTTTCAGTGGAACAGCCCATGGCAAATTCGTCCAGATTCAACTTGCCCAGCAATATCCCCTGCTGATCCTGCAGACAGGCAGCTACCCGGGCATTATAAGCAGGGACAAAATCACCCAGCATCTTTGATGCGCAAGTAGTACGAACCCCGCGCGTACAAATATTATCCTTTAAACCGTAGGGAATTCCAGCCAGCGGTTTATTAACCGGATTATGATCGAATTCACCGGCCTGTTGTATGGCCAACTCATCGGTGCGGGTTATAAAGGCGCCAACCTGCTCCTCAACCTCATCAATCCGCTGCAGATATGCCCGGGTCAATTCCTGGGCAGATATCTTCCGTTCTTTTATCAGAACTGATAATTCACTTATAGTCATATCATACAGTTGCATGACTTATTACCTCCTTAAAGAATTTTGGGCACTTTGAAATACCCATCTTCTGCAACGGACGCATTAGCCAGCAACTCTTCCCGAGGTGTAGAGGGTATAACTTCATCCTCCCGGAATACATTTAAAGCAGGCAAAATATAAACCATTGGTTCAATATTTTCAGTATCCAACTGATTTAATTTATCAGCATATTCCAATATGTCACTCATCTGTCTGGCAAATGATTCTTTTTCTTCATCAGTTAAAGTTAAGCGTGACAATATGGCCAGATGTTCTACTTTTTTAATGGTCAGAGCCACTCATGCTACCCCCTTTTGGCAGTTCAAACATTTATGCTCAATATTATAACAAAAAACACCGCTCATAACGAACGAAAATTACTGTATGCAGTATTTCCGGGTAGTTATCAGTAGAGCGTTCTCATGACCACCCGGTCCCCGTGTGTCATTTTTTCTCCCAGACAGCTATAATAAAGCCTGGTTTTTCAAGGTTTTTATATTGTTCTTCGCCGGTTAGATTAATCATGTGCTCCGGGGCATTAGGAGGAACAAACAGGCATTCACGTGTATCTATGAGCTCTTCAGGCTTTAGTTTACGCAGATCTTCCATGGTCTTAAAGCAGGCATGACGAAATACCGAGCCTTCATCTTGCCTGGCTATATCCTGATAAAGCTTCCCCCAGGGACTATTCTGATTTATTGTACCAATCAGCAGTTTTCCTCCAGGTTTCAACACCCGGTATAATTGGGCAAAAGCTGTTTCTTCATCTTTAATAAATTCCCAGGCTGCCATGGAAATCACTCCATCAAAACTATTGTCAGCAAAACGCAAATCATAAACATCCATCTCCAGTAACTCAATAGGAAGCTGTTCCTGTTCAGCTTTACATCGAGCGATAGCAAGCATATCAGCAGATATATCAACTCCCAACACTTTGCAACCTCTGCGTGCCAGTTTCAAACTGAAGTTGCCAGTCCCGCAGCCAGCATCCAATAAGCTCATTCCCGAACGGGGAGAAAGCAAGTCCAGAGCTGCATTAGTTTCCACTTCATCTACAAATTTTCCCAGCTTTTCTTTATACCATTCATCATATTTTTCCGCAATTAAACCTTTAAACAAATACTTCACCGTCCTTAATAATTTCCAGAGGAACAAGGGGGCGGTTCTTGTTCCTCCTCCAATCCAATAATCTTAATTCTAATGCAAAAAATGATATAAATATACAAGTGAGAAGTAAACGCAGGCGTTCAAGTGGCTAAATAGACAGAAAGGAAAACAGCATCATAATAAACGGAAGTATAATTAATCCGGGTAAAAGATTGGCTACCCGGATACGGGTTAATCCGATAAGATTCAGCCCTAATCCGGCAATAATAATTCCTCCGCAGGAAGTAATATTGTTTAACATCGGATCAGTTATAAGCGGTTTTAAAAATCCGGCTCCCAGTGAAATAGCACCTTGATAAATCAGAACCGGAAATGCTGAAAACAATACCCCTAAACCCATGCTGGCAGCAAATAATATGGAAAATATTCCGTCCAAGATTGATTTAACCAGTAAAATCTGATAATTCCCGGTAAGGCCGTCTTCCAGGGAACCTATGACTGCCATAGCTCCCACACAGAATAACAGTGTAGCAGTCACAAAACCTTTGGCAAACTGCCCTCCGTTGTTATTACCAAAACGGTTCTGCAGATAAATTCCCAATTGTTCCAGGCGGGCTTCCCATTGTCGCCATTCACCTATAATAGCTCCTGTTGCCAGACTTAGAGCAACAATAGCCAGATTATCCGCTTTAAAACCATATTGAATACCAATCACCAGCACCAGTAAACCCAGACCATCCTGCATGGTGCGACTCATGTTTTCCGGTATACCTTTACGCAGCATTAATCCGATTAAACCAGCAACAAATATTGCACTGGCATTAATAATTGTCCCCGTCAGATTATTCCTCTCCCTTCGCAGGCACGGGGACGGTTCTTTTGCCTGTTGTATCAACAGGCAAAAGAACCGTCCCCGTGCCTGCGTTTGACAATTCATCTCCCTCGATCAGTTTCAGAAATTCTTTTTCATTCAGTATGGTTATTCCTAATTCTACTGCTTTATCATATTTGCTGCCTGGTTCTTCACCAACTACTACATAATCAGTTTTTTTACTTACACTGCTGCTTACTTTGCCACCCAATGTCTCAATTTTTTCACCAGCTTCCTGACGGGTGAGTGTGGATAATGTTCCGGTCAGGACCAGGGTTTTTCCGGTCAATGGCTTTTCCCCTTCAACCGTCCGCTCTTCAGCAGTATTCACTCCGGCAGCTATCAGTCCATCAATAGTTTCATGATTGCGCGGCTGGGCAAAAAAACTGACAATGCTTTCCGCCATTTTCGCTCCTACTTCAGGAATAGTGGTCAGATAATCCTCCTGTACAGATAAAAAGTCTTCTATACTGGTTAATTGTGCTGTCAGTATCCGGGCAGTTTTTGCTCCTACATGACGAATTCCCAGAGCAGTAATCAATCGCGACAGAGGACGTTTTTTACTGTCATTAATAGCTTTAATAAGATTAGCCGCAGATTTTTCTCCGGAACGTTCCAGGGTCTGCACCTGTTCAACCGTTAACCGGTATAGGTCTTCAATTTTTGTCACCAGGCCTTTTTCTACTAATTGATCAATAATTGCCGGTCCCAGGCCATCTATATCCATAGCCGTACGAGAAGCAAAGAATACCAGACTTTCTTTTAAGCGGGCCGGACAATTAATGTTTTCACAGCGGTAAGCTACCTCTCCATCAGGACGGATAACCGTACTGTTACAGGATGGACAATTTACAGGCGGTGCTATAATTTGTTCATTACCAGTACGTTTTTCGGGGATAGATTTAATTACTTCCGGAATTATATCTCCGGCTTTATGCATGAGTACTATATCTCCTATACGTATATCCTTATCCCTTACCAAATCAAAATTATGCAGACTGGCCCGACTTACCGTCGTACCTGCCAGTGATACCGGTTCCAATATGGCTGTAGGGGCAATAATGCCAGTTCTGCCTACATTTACAGCTACATCCAGCAGACGGGTTTCCTTTTCTTCCGCAGGAAATTTATAGGCAATAGCCCAACGGGGGCTTTTAGCTGTAAATCCCAATTTATCACGGTCTGCAAACTGATTGAGTTTAATTACCACCCCATCAATTTCATAAGGCAGTTGATGACGTAATTCATTATATTCGTGACAATAAGCCAGTATCTCATCTATTTCTGCACAAAAGCGGGCTTCACGATTGACAGGGAATCCCTGTTCACGCAAAAAATCCAGTGCTTCTTGCTGCGTGTTGATGGTTGTATCTTCAATATACAGAATGTCATAAATAAAGGCTGATAAAGCTCTGCTAGCAGTTATAGCAGCATTGAGCTGACGCAGGGAACCGGCAGCGGCGTTACGGGGATTGGCAAATATTCGTTCTCCCTTTTCCTCTTTCTCCTGATTAAGACGTACAAATTCAGCCTTGGGCATGTATACTTCTCCACGAACTTCCAGGCGGGGAATTGGTTGACGTAGACGCAGTGGTATCTTTTTGATGGTACGAATATTGGCAGTAATATCTTCCCCGGTCAATCCATCACCTCTGGTAGCAGCATTAATTAAAATGCCGTTCTCATAAACCAGGGCCACTGACACCCCGTCAATTTTCAATTCAGTTATATAGTCTGCCGAAGCGGCTATGCGAGCTACCCGACGGTGAAACTCCTGTAAATCGCTCTCATTAAATGCGTTTTCCAGGCTCAATAGTGGCTGACGATGTTGTATGGAATTAAATTTAGGCAGAGGTTTTCCCCCTACCCTTTGCGTAGGGGAATCCGGGGTGATAAGTTCGGGATATGATTTTTCCAGATGGATTAATTCTTGCATTAATTGGTCGTATGCATTATCGGAAATTAGCGGTTCATCCATTACATAATAATGATAATCGTAATTTTGAATTTCCTGACGCAACCTGCTAATCTGAACTTCCGGTTGACTCACTAGTTGTCCCCCTTGATCGTTGCTTTATTCTAATTTTTCAAGTGGTGCAATATCCAAACGCAACATTTTAGTGCCGGCGTAATCAAAAGTAATGGTAGCTATTTCATAGCCGGCATCAATATGATCTACAATTCCCCGCCCAAACTTGGCGTGAAATACTGAATCGCCCTCCTTGACAACAGCTATAACCCGCCTTTGTTGTACTGGGGCTGTTAACAGTTCCTGAGGAATCTCCTGTAAAAATCTGGAGGGAGGATTATTACGTTCATATCCATATAATAATCTGGTTACTGAATTAGTCAAAAATAATCTTTCACAGGCACGGGTAATACCTACATAACATAAGCGGCGTTCTTCCTCCATTTCTTCCGGTGTATCACTGCGATAAGAGGGAAAGACGCCTTCCTCCAAACCGGTCAAAAAAACAATTGCAAACTCCAACCCTTTAGCTCCATGAAGGGTCATTAACGAGACTGAGTCAGATAAATCCAAATCATCTGTGTCCTGTACCAGAGCCATTTCAGCCAAAAAGTCTTCCAGACCCTCACCACCATGCTCTTCGAACTCAACTGCCAGGGACCGTAATTCATACAAGTTTTCAATCCGGTTGTCTGCATCAGTAAAATTAGCCTGCAGGTCTTGTATATACCCGGTCATTTCCAGAACCTGATCCAGAATTACCCCGGGTGAGACTCCAGATTTGGCCAGATCACCAAAGTAAGTAATCATACCAAAAAATTCTTGCAAGGCATTAAACACTTTGCGGTTTATACCCGGAATCATTGTGGGATCAGCCAAAACTTCCAGCAAGGTAGTTTGGTTTTCATTAGCCAGGGTTTCAATTTTCTCCAGAGTCTTATCCCCAATTCCCCTTCGGGGTACGTTAATAATTCGTTCAAAACTTAAGCGATCACCATTATTACACGCCAGACGCAAATAAGCAATTATATCCTTAATTTCTTTACGTTCGTAGAACCTGTGAGCTCCGATAATTTTATAAGGGATATAATGTCTTAGCAAAGCTTCTTCCAGTGCCCTCGACTGGGCATGAGTACGGTAAAACACCGCAAAGTCCCGGTAAGAGCGTTCCTCTCGGGCTACAATTTCTGCAATAGTATCAGCAATATATCTGGCTTCCTGAAAACTATCACCGGCACAAAAATGCATAATATTTTCTCCGGATTCATTATCCGTATATAGTATTTTTTCCTCCCGATCTTCGTTATTTCGTATAATTGCATTAGCCGCAGATAGAATTGCCTTGGTAGAACGATAGTTTTTTTCCAATTTAATAATCCGTGTTTCCGGATAATCGTTTAAAAATCTCTTGATGTTATAGGGTTCAGCCCCCCGCCAACTGTAAATTGACTGATCGGGATCCCCGACTATAAATATATTGGGTTCCTGAGATGCCAGTAATTTGGCCCATAAATATTGTGCGTAATTAGTATCCTGATATTCATCTATCATGATGTATTCAAAACGATTTTGATATGCCTCCAGAACCTTAGGATGATTCCGGAATAAATTGATAGACAGTAAAATTAAATCTTCAAAATCAAGACAATTTAATTCCTTAAGCCGATGATTATATAAAGTAAAGACGCGTCTATATTTTTCCAGAGTCTGATAAGAAAGATTCAAACCTCCAAATGATTCCTCAGGGCCCTTTAAACTATTTTTAGCCGATTTGATTAAATAGGTTAGTTCATCAGCTTTAGTTTCATAATCGCCTTCTTCTTTTAATATGGACTTTATTAATGACTTACTATCCATGTCATCAGCTATAGTAAAATTCCTGTCATAACCCAGATGATTAATATCCATACGCAATATACGATAACAGGCCGAATGAAATGTCTGCACCCATTGTCCTGCAAAATCCGGTACTAAATTTGTTATACGGCCTTTCATCTCCTGGGCCGCTTTATTAGTGAAGGTAATAGCTAATATTGACTGTTGGGATACCCCCTGTTGCATTAAATGTGCTATCCGGTGGGTCAGCACCCTGGTTTTCCCGCTGCCTGCTCCAGCTAAAACCATACAGGGCCCTTGCATATGCAAAACCGCTTCCAGTTGTTGTTCGTTCATTCCATCCAAAATGTTTATTGCCATGAGTACAACCACCTTAGTAAATAATGCTGTTTTATAGCTTCTATTTATAATCATATCACAAACCAACCTTAGTAATCAGCGCAACCTGAACTTACCAATTAATAAGCACAATTTTCCATTAATTTTGTAATCATCTTGTCAGGTTATAAACATCACCTTACAATAGGTTCAATAGCAGTAGAATTAAAATGGTAGCTGTTGATGTCGAGGCTCAAATATGTTTTAAGGAAATTAATTTAATGAAAAAACCCTGGGTTATTGTTTCTTTATTAATATTTACCGTTGTTTTGCTGTCCGGGATTAAATATTGCCATTCGGGATTTGTCCCCCCCATATCTGATGAGATAATCCGGCAAACATCAATAATGCCTTCACCGGTAGAAAAGATTCCACCGGAGCAACGTACTGCAAGAGATTTAATACTACTCGGTGCCCGTCAGGAAGTTTACAATGGCACCATATACGATGCCTCTTACCAAGTTATTACCTATCCCCAGGGAGATGTTTCCCCGGAACGTGGTGCATGTACTGATGTGATAATCAGGGCTTATCGAAATGCCGGTATTGATCTGCAGCAGTTAATCCACGAAGATATGATAAAGAATTTCAATTTATATCCGGCTAATTGGGGTTTATCTGCACCTGATCCTAATATTGATCATCGGCGGGTGCCAAACCAGATAACCTATATGCAAAGACACGCCCTGGAATTAAACATAGAAGTAGTCGAAGAATTGGACAAATGGCAATGGGGGGATGTTGTATATTGGCGTTTTGCCAATGGCGATCAACATTGCGGAATAATCAGTGATCGAACTAATTGGCGGGGAATTCCTCTGGTAATACATAATGCCGGTATAGCCAGAGAAGAAGATTGTTTGCAGCGCTGGAAGATTATAGGTCACTTCCGCTATCAGGAAAATTATTAATGATAAATTGTTTCAATTTAAAGGGATTACCTGAGCTTCCAGAAACTTAATTATTTTCTGATTCACTCAATTCAGGTGGCCTTTTACTTAATTTGTCCTGATACATGTTATTATCTGCATTTTTATAAACTGTTGACATACCTACTGCAAAGTCGTTTCTTAAGGCATAACCGATCGAAACACTTATGGGGAAATCTTTATTTTCACAATTATAATCATTAATTGCTTTTCTAATTAGCGCGCAGGCATTTTCCATACGCTTTTGGTTGCCGCGCGGAATAATAACAGCAAATTCATCTCCGCCTACCCGAGCTACAATATCCTCTTCACGAAAACAACTCTTTATAACCCGGGCTACAACCTTCAACAGGTGGTCGCCCTGTTTATGACCCAGCGTATCATTAACCAGTTTCAAACCATCAACATCACACATAATCAATCCTACAGGTTCACTAATATTTTCCCACTTTTGCATAGACTGTTCAAAATAAAAACGATTATAAAGTCCGGTAAGCACATCATGCTGGCTTAAAAAAGTAAGTTTTTCCTCAACCATTTTGCTCTCATTAATATCCCG